>CAKOOQ010000005.1 GCA_934098555.1 uncultured Bacilli bacterium | reverse complement strand
AGTTCCATGCCGTTAATTTTACCAAGTAAATTCCATTTCTTAAATTTTAGGGGTGGAATTTAGTTTTACAGTGAAGGAAAAGAAAAAATATAGGCCTTTTGTTTAAAAAACGTTTATTTATAGTTGAATGTTTTCTTTTTTTTATGCTATAATATCTTTGCTTGTTGAAAGTGATGTATTATCCGCTGTTGAAAATATGATAATATGTAATGGATATAGAAAGGAAAGTTCGTATGGCAAATTTAGTAGACAAAATTAATGCAAAACATATTCGTAAAGATGTTCCTGAAATTCGTGTCGGAGATACGGTTCGTGTTGATGTATGGGTTAAAGAAGGAAAGAAAGAACGTATTCAAGCATTTGAAGGTTTAGTTATTGCTAAAAAAGGTGGAAGCGTTTCTGAAACTATCACTGTTCGTAAGAAGTCAAGCGGTGTTGGTGTTGTTCGTATTTTCCCTTTAAATGCACCTACAATCGACAAAATTACAGTTGTTAAAAAAGGTATGGTACGTCGTGCTAAACTTAACTTCATTAAAGGAATGCGTAAAGAATATAAAGTTAAAGAAAGAAACGATTCTGTTAAAGAAGCTTAATTTTAAATGCTACAAAAAGGTTGCAAATAAATTTTATTTATATTATAATCTTTTTGTTAGCTACTTATGTCCTGGTAGCTCAGCTGGATAGAGCAATCGCCTTCTAAGCGATCGGTCGTGAGTTCGAATCTCGCCCAGGACACCATATATGACTTATAAGCCCTTTGTTTATGGGCTTTTTTCATGTCTTTTTTTAAAATTCTTCCCAAGATTACTCTCTATTATGTTATTATAAATGTGGTGATGATTATGAAATGGAATTTAGAAGAATTGTTTACGAACACAGAGTCCTTTTATAAAGAAATAGAATATATAAAAAAACTTATATTAAATATAAAAAAATATGAATCTGTTGTGCCTGATGCTTTTTTATTAGAACAGATTTTAACTTTAAAATGGCAAATTAAAGAAATGGCTAATACTATTTTGGTGTATGGGTCTTTAAGATATTATAAAAACATTAAGAGTGATGAATGTCTTAAATTAAAAAAAGATGCCGAAGAATTTTTTAATGATGTTGATATATCTTTGAAATTTGTAGATCAAATGATAATTCGTCTAGGAGAAGAAAAAATAAAGGCTTATTTAAAAGAAAATACAAAATTAGAACCTTATCGGTTTGGTCTTATGAATTTATTTCGCTTGCAATCTCATTTACAAAACGATGAGGTAAATCAAAAAATTAAAGTGAAAAATAATAAGATTAATGAAGATTTGACTTTATACAACAGTAAAATTCATGATATGAAATATGGTAGTATTTTTGTGGATGAGGAAGAAATTGTAATAACTCCCTCTAATTTTGCTAAATATATTACAGCTCGTGATCGGAATGTACGCCAAAAGACCTATTTAACGGTAAATAAATCTTTTTTAGAGGAACAAACATTTTTTGCACGTATTTTAAATGATATTTATAAACAACGTCTTGATATATCTTGTTTAGAAAATTATTCAAGTGTTCTAGAACAAACTTTGTTTGAAGAAAATATTGATGCCAAAATCATTACGAGTCTCATTAAGATGATTCATGAAAATTTAAAAGTTTCTCAAGAATATTTAAAAATGAAAGCCAATTATTTTGGTATTCAAAATCCTCATCTTTATGATTTTGGTATGGCAATAACGAATAGTTCTTCTAAAAAATATGACTTAGAAGAGGCAAAAACAATTATTTTAAACGCTTTATCTCCTTTGGGTAACCGTTATCAAGAAATTGTTAAAAAGCTGTTTGAAGGTCATATTGATGCCGATTTAGATGAAAATAAACATCCTTCCATCACTTTTTCTTGGAATACTTATTCATTTTTAAATTTTAAAGGTGCTTATGGAGATTTAAAAAATATGATTCATGAAATTGGTCATATCGTAAATTATTATTTATCTAAAGAACATCAGCCTTTTATGTATGAAGATAGTACCATTTTTGTGGGTGAAACCGCGTCACTTGTTAATGAGATTCTTCTTAATCGTTATTTATCGGAAAATGCTACAACAATTGATGAAAAAATTTTTTATTTAAGTAAAGAAATAGAAAATTATTATACAACAATATTTAAACAAGTTATGTATACAGAGTTTGAAATGAATTTGTATCATCTTGCCAAAGAAAAAGAATTAACACCGAATCTTATAAGAAAGGCTTATCAAAAAATTATTCATAAATATTATGGAGAGAGTGTTGTATATGATGAAGAATCTGATATAGAATGGACACGGCTCGGACATCTTTATCGTTGGAGTTATTATCCCTATAAGTACGCGACAGGGCTTATTATGGCTAGTTCTATTGTAGATAGTCTATTTTCTGCGAAAAGTCTTACAACGAAAGATTATCTGAATTTCTTAAGTCTTGGCAGTAGTGATGATTCTCTTACGTTACTTAAGAAGATAAATATCGATTTATTAGATAAACAAGTTCTTCAAAATGGCTTAAATGTGATGAAAGACGATGTCATGTTATTGCAACTTTTGCTAAAAGAAAAAACTCAATCTTGAGTTTTTTAATTTTCTGTAAAAACAACATTTTGCACATTTAACGTATCTTTTAAAGATAAAGCAATAGAGAATTTCACGGTTTCTAACATATCTTCTTTAGAGATGCCTTCATATAAAAGAGGGGAGAAACTTAAATAAACCGTTTGTTCTAGTATTTCATAATGTGAAAGTTCGGTTGAAGCTTTTAAATAGCTTATTAAATTTGTTTTCGCGTAAGGATTTGTTTTTAAGTGTTCAATCACAATTTCTATTTTATCTTTTTCGTTATTTTCTAAAATAGTGACGGGAATAAAATAGGTGATATCCTCTTTTTGAGAGATATAATAAACGGTTGTTTTACTTACATTTTTGAAAGAATTTAGATTATAAAGTTTATTGACCCCAATGTCTCTAGTTAAGACATCGGGTATTTTTTCATTTGTATTAGGAAATACCCTTAGTAAGTCATCTTCGACATAAACAATAAGCCCTTTTATGCCTTCTAATTCGGTTAAAGAATAGACGAGGCATTCCATCATTTTGCGAGAGTCTTTTTCTTTTATATCAAGGATTTTTTTATTGAAATTAAGCTTTAAAATTCCGTCTTGTAAATCTAGTGATAAAAGTTTTGTTCCTGAAGGTAAAATAGGGTTAAAGTAAACGGGTAAATAAGCACTTTTTGAGCTTTGTTCTGTCAAGTATAGTACGATTTCTTTAACTTCTTCCAATATTTCTTCGTTTTTTAAAACGACAGTTGTACGGGACACGAAGTCATCTTCGTTGACAAGAAAAATAGGAAATTCATTTTTCTTTTGATAAGTAATGGTAATATTTTCGATATCTTCGGTAGCTTTAGGGAAAGTTAAAGTAATAATTAAAAGAAGAAGCGCTAAACTGGTAATAATAAGTTTTCTTTTTATACATTGTTTAAACACAAAAATCACCTAATAAAGTTTATGTGGTTTAAATAAAATTATACAAAAAAAGGGCAAGCCCTTTTAAATCGTAATTTCCTTTAAACGAATGAGTTCGACAACCGCGCTAGCACGACCATTAACACCTAATTTTTGCATCGCATTCGAAATATGATTCCGAACGGTTTTTTCACTTATTCCTAAGTCTTCTGCAATTTTTTTAGTATTCTCATTTTTGATTAATCTTTCAAAAATTTCTTGCTCTCGATTCGTTAAAATTTTGTGCTTCAAACTTTCACCCACCTTCAAAAACCTACTCATTTATAGTTTATGAAGGTTCTTTTTATTTGGTTAAGCATTTTGAAATTTAACGGTTATATATTTATTAGTATCATAAAGACTTTGTACACTACGCATGATATTATTAGCTATTTCGACACTGTGCTTGGTCCCCACAATCGTTATACTAATGTTATTATCCTTAATTTTTACAAAACTATCATAATTGAATTCTTCTTTAATCTTTTTTTCAATTTTTTGTTCTTCTTCTTTTTTGGCATTTAAAGCCAAAAGGCTATTATAAGCCTCGTTTTTCTCTGCACTTGTTTTGCTGGCATCTAAAAGTATTTCTTGGTAGGTATTCATTTCTTTTAAAACACTTTCATCTTCTTCCACTCTTAAGGCTACGAGTAAATTACTTTCTTCTTTTGAAACACTGACACTTGTTTCCTTGTCAGACGTGGTGTTTTCAATAATACTTTTTAAATTCGAGTCGTTTAAAGTGACATAATAAATAGATAAAACTAAAATTAAACTAAATAAAGTGACAAACCAAATACTTTGTTTATTAATCATAATCATCCTCCCGTTTCTATTAAAAAATATGAGTGAAGATAAAAATTATGCTATTTTTCTCATAATCGAAAAAAGCTATGGTATAATAAAGCTAACGTAATATTGGAAAGAGAAGGAAAAAGTATGTATAGAATTTCTTTATTGTTTTTAAAATTCATTTTATTTAGTATGGTAGGATATATATTTGAAATGACTTGCTGTGCGATTATAGACCGTAAAATAACGAATCGTGGTTTTTTCTGTGGTCCTATTATTCCTATTTATGGATTTGGAAGTTTGTTTCTTATTTACCTTTTAAAACCTTTTAGTTATGATGTTAAAAATATTTTAACGGTTATTTTTTTAGGAATGTTAATCACCGGGACATTAGAATATTTCACAAGCTATTTTCTAGAAAAGATTTTCCATAATAAATGGTGGGATTATAGCAAAGAAAAATTTAATATTAATGGCCGTGTTTGCTTAAAAAATCTTTTGGCGTTTGGGCTTGGTACACCTGTTGTTTTGTATGTTCTAAACCCTAGTATTTCTCATTTTTTATTACAAGCTAAAGATTCTGTTTTAATTATAAGTGCTTGTCTTACTTTTGTTATTTTTATCTTTGACCTCGTTTATTCTTGTCTTGTGGCTTACAATTTAAGAAATCATATTATTGTCGTGGAGAATTTAAAAAATGAAAAATTAGCCCGTTTACCAGGCATGTTTGAAAAAATGTTGAAAAAAAGAATCAAAGGTTTTCGTCATTATCCTAAAAGATTATTTAAAGCTTTTCCAACTTTATTTAAGGGAAATGAAAGAGAATTTGAACTTATGAAAAAATTGGAAATCAAAGAAAAAGAGAAGAAAAAAAAATATAAAAAAAGAGCAAAAAGTGTCAAATAAGTGTCAAAATTGCAAGAAATTGCAATTTTTTTCATGGAAAAAAAAGGAAATCACGATTTTTTCTTGAATATATAAGTAGGAGGGAAAATTATGCAAGTGATTTCACAACGTGATTTTAAAGACTGTGGCGTAAGCTGTATGGAGTATGTGATTCGTTATTATGATGGTTATATTCCTATCGAAAAACTAAGGGAAGATACCTGTACAAATGAAGAAGGGACAACGGCTTATCATTTAGTAGAAACATTTAAAAAATATAATTTTGATTCTTTTGGTAAGAAGCTTTCTTACAAAGATTTAAATAACACCTTTTTGCCGGCAATTATTCATGTAGTTTTGCAAAATGGCATGAATCATTTTGTCGTTTTAATTCATATCAAAAAAGAAGAAGTTACCATAATGGATCCGATGCTTGGCAAAAAAGTACTATCTAAAAGCGATTTTGAACATCTTTGGGATGGTGTTATCTTATTTGCTATACCAAAGGGTTTCATCCCTCGCTTTGAAAAAGAAAGAAGCATTATAACGGTGTTATTTAACTTGCTAAAGAAAGAAAAGAAGTGGGTTTCTATTATCTTACTGTGTAGTTTGA
Organism: uncultured Bacilli bacterium; assembly: GCA_934098555.1. GTDB lineage: Bacteria > Bacillota_I > Bacilli_A > RF39 > UBA660 > Ventrenecus. The sequence goes on along the minus strand of CAKOOQ010000005.1, from coordinate 39,222 downwards.
TAGTAAGCTTTTTAACTATTTTAAATAGTCTTTACTTTAAGGTGGCTATGAAAACACTTGGTATGACCTCTTTTAAGTCTTTTACGCTTATCTTTCTTCTTTTTATCATTGCTCTTTTCTTTCGCCTTATTTTTTCTTATTATCAAGAGTACTATAAAATACATCTAAATAAAAATATTGAAGTGACGTATCTTTATGCCTTTTTACATCACCTTTTTTCCTTAACTTTAGAAAAATTTTTAAGCTATCATGAGGCCGACATCTTAGCACGTGTCCAAAATGCTTTTGAAATTAAAAATTTGTTTCAAAATACTTTTATAGAATTTATTTTAAATTTTAGTTTATTTTTACTAGTTGTTTTCTTTGCTTTTTTTCTAAATGCCTCTTTAAGCCTTTTTCTTTTTTTAGGTATGCTTGGCTATATCTTTTTGAGTTTTCTTTTAGCTAAGCATTCTTATTATCTTTTACAGCATATTTTAAAGGAAGATAAAAACTGGCAAGCTCATTTAATGGAAATGGTTCGTCTTTTTCCTTCAATGAAGCATTTTAATAATTTTGAGTATTGTTTTAATGAACTTGAGAAAAATCTTTCTTTATATGAAATTAGCTTATTTAAAGAACAGAAAAAAGCCTTACTTTTAAATTTTATTAAAAATAGTTATTTAGAAATATTATCTTTTGCCTTTTTAAGCCTAGGACTTTTTCTTATTTATAAAGAAAAATTAGAACTTTTAAATTTTATTACGTTTCAAAGTCTTTATTTTTATTTTGTAAATCCCTTAAAGTCGCTTGGTGATATTGGACCTAAATATTATTATTTAAAGGCTATCGTGGAAAAGATGACCGAGATGATTCACTTAGAGGAAGAAAAGCTAACGTATGTTAAACCTATTTTAGAACCTTTTTCTATTAAAATAAGTAAACTTTCTTTCTCTTATAATCGTATAAATTTTGTTTTAAAGAATGTGAATTTGACGATTAAAGCAAAAGAACATGTGTTTTTAACCGCGGAAAGTGGGGTGGGGAAAAGTACACTTTGTAAAATTTTACATGGTGAATATAAAGACTATGAAGGTTCTATCTTATATGATAAACAAAATATAAAAGATTATTCCTTATCTTTAATTCGGAGTTCTATCGTGTATTTAAGTCAGCAAGAACGTCTTTTTACGGGAACTATAAAAGAAAATATTCTCTTTGGCTCTTCGGAAGAAGATTTTGTTAAAGTCTGTCAAATTTGTAATTTAGAAAGTATGGTTTCAAAAAGGCCTTTACGTTATGAAAGTAAAATAGAGCCTTCCATGGTCTCTGGTGGAGAAAGGCAACGTATTTTACTGGCGAGAACTTTACTTAAAAAGGCTAGTTTTTATTTACTTGATGAATGTTTAAGTGAAGTGGATGTAGATCAAGAAGTCGAAATTATTAAAAAGATTCGTAAATACTTAAAAGGGAAAACTCTTCTTTATATTAGCCATAAAAATCATGAAGAATTATTTGAAAGGAGTCTTACATGGTAAAGAATCGTAGTATTTATTATAACGTTTATGCTCTTTTACATATGAAAGTGAAAGGATGGCTTTGTTTTCTTTTCCTTATTGTTTTGTTTCTTTATTTTCTCTTTCTTTTTGCTTTTCAAGAACTTTCTTTTTTTAAAGAATATACGGCTATTTATCATTGTGATAAAGATTGCTATTTAACCTTTTATGCTTTAAAGGATGATTTTTTAACAGAGAAAGAAAACTATTATATTGCTAAAGAAAAGGTACATGTAAAAAAGGCAGAAATGGGTCCTTTGAAAGTTTTAGAGGATAACCAAACCATTGTCCAAGAAGTTGCCTTAGAAATTGATTGTCTTAATTACGTGGACAAAGAAAGTCTAACTCTTAAATTAGAAACAAAAAAAGAAGCCTTTATAAAGCTTCTTATAAAAACCATGAAAGGAGGTGGTTAATATGTTAAATGATGAAAAATTAAAAATGATTCATGGTGGCGGACTTACGAATTTTACTATGGTCATTGGCGTTTTGGGTGGAATTTTTACTTTCGTTGTGGGCGTTTACGAAGGCATCCAAAATTATCTTCAAGAAAAATGCTCAAAATAGAAAGGATTAAAATATGATTTTAGAAAAAAAGGAATTACAAAATATCAAAGGAGGGGCTATTTCCGCAGCCCTTATTAATGCCATATCCAATGCTTTAGAAACACTTTATGAGTTTGGTAAAATTGTGGGTAAAAATATCGGTGATTTTTTCTTTAAAAGCTGTTAATATTCTGTTAAATATAAGTCATTATATTCATCTAAACTAATATTTAAGTCATGTATTTTGGTCGCAACATCGACTCCAACATAACGAATATGCCAAGGTTCTTCAATATAACCAGTGATATTTTGACTGTTTTTAGGATAGCGAATAATAAAGCCATATTTATAACTATTATTCATCATCCAATTGTAATCACTATCCGTTAAATTATCCGTTAAAGAACGTGAACGAATATCAATGGTTAAACCTGTTTGATGTTCAGAGTGTCCGGGCCGTGCGGAGTAGGTGTCGACCACATTTACGGAATCTCTTTCCAAATAATAATTATAAAGTTTTACTTGATAGTCATAAGAACGGTACGTGCTGTAAGGCACAAGGCTTAACCCATCTAACTTAGAAGCTTCAATGAGTTTTAAATAATCGTCCATCGCGACTTTTCTTAGCTGTAAAGAATACCCTGGAATGTTTTCTAAATCTTCAGGAACATAGGTGCTTGGTAAGTGCCTATATTTACTGACACATACTGTTAAAGAAGCCGGGTCTTTGATTTCAGTGACCTCGCTGTAAGGGGGAATATCCAAATTAAGATTTACCCGAGTAACAGCCTCTTTCATATCTAAATTTTCTAAAGTTTGATAAGCCTTATAACGTTCTATTTTAGCAAAATTAAAATTACTAATTGGATAAAAAGAACTTAAATCCGTATAATCATTTTCTAAAATGGCGTTGAGGTTTTTATCACTCATGTATTCATAAATTTGGTTAATTTCTTCGGGTTTATAGCCCTTACTTAAAAGTTTTTCCGTTTTCTTTACAAAATCTTCTTTACTTACCAGTTTAATTCCTTGATCTAGCAAAACTTCTTCTGGTGTTTTAGGGATTACTTTTTCTTCTTTCTTTTTAAAAATATCTGTCTTAAAAACAAGCAAAGTAAGAATAATACTTAAGATAAAAATAAGTATAATCACGACTTTCCACTCTTTCTTTAATTTCATTTTTTCCACTTCCTTTAATTCATTATACCAATTTTTCTTAAAATATGACTAAAGTTTTAAAAAAATTTTTTATATGGTACAATGATGATAAGAAAAGAGGATAAAAATGTTAATTTATTATTGGTTTCGTTATTTTACGGTTATTTTATTAGGTTACTTTATAAAATTTATAGGTCTACCATCTATCTATAGTCTTTCTTATTTAATTTATCTTCCTTATAATTTTTTAGCTCTTTCTTATGGTTTTTTTACTCCCTTAAGGAAAAGGAAGGATGGCTCTTATTATCGTCTTTTAAAACCGTATCTTCTTTTGACCTCGTTAAGTGCTTTTCTTTTTATTTATATAGTCACTCTTTCTTTTAAAAGCGCTTTTTGTTATATGGTAATAAATATTTGTGAACTTTACTTTATTAAGCCTTCTTTTGTAAAACAAGAAAAAGAGACGCTTCAAAATATCACTGATTACTTTAAAAAAAATTCATAAGAGGCTACTGTATTATGAATAATCTTTTTTCTTTATCATAAAGTGGTGTTAAGAGGTGGTTTATGAAAAAAGTTATATGGAGTGTGTGCTTATTTTTTCTTAGCATAGGATTTGTATATGCTGAAGAAAATGATTTAGCATCTAATGCTAAAAGTGCTTTGTTAATGGACTTTAATTCAGGTGAAGTTTTATATCAAAAAAATGAAAATGAGGCCTTGCCGCCTGCGTCGATGACTAAAATCGCAAGCATGCTTTTAATCATGGAAGAAATTGATGCCGGTCGCCTTTCTTTTGACGATGACGTTACTATTAGTGAAAGAGCTAGTAGTATGGGTGGTAGTCAATTATTTTTACAAGCAGGTGAAGTGTATAAAGTAAGAGAACTTTTAAAAGGTGTCGCGGTTGCTTCAGGAAATGATGCCATAGTAGCTCTTTCCGAAAAAGCGTTTGGCAGTGTCGAAAATTTCGTGGCTAAAATGAATGAAAAGGCTTCTTCTTTGGGTCTTACTTCCACCGTATTTAAAAACCCTCATGGACTTGATGCAGAAGGACACACATCAAGTGCTCATGATATGGCTATTCTCGCTCGCGAACTCATTAAACATGAAAAGATTTTAGAGTTTACACGTATATATGAAGACTATTTAAAGAAAAACGATGGTACCAGTATTTGGCTTGTGAATACCAACCGCCTTGTTAGATTTTATGATGGAGTAGATGGGCTAAAAACAGGATTTACCCAAACAGCGGGTTATTGCCTAACCGCGACTGCGAAAAAAAATAATCTTCGTCTTATCGCGGTTGTTATGGGTGAAGAAACATCGGACAAAAGAAGTAGTGATATCACCAATATGTTAAATTATGGTTTTAATAGCTATAAAAATGTGATTTTATATTCCAAGGATAATGCTTTAGGAACAAAACGGGTGGAAAATGGGGAAGAAGAGACGGTTTCGATTGCTTTAAAAGAAGATTACACCAAGCTTTTAAAAAATACCGATGCCGTCCCACATTACTCTTATAATGTAGAGGTTGACTCTTTAAAAGCGCCTTTAGAAAAAGGAAAAATTTATGGTCAAGCACAGGTGATTGATGAAAATGGACAGTTGATAACAAGTCTTGATGTGACGGTTTTAAAAAGTATTAATAAAGCGTCTTATTTTAAACTTTTTTTTCGAAATATAAAAAATATCAGTGCTGGGAAAATACTCATAAAATAGGTGAATACTATCAAGTAAGTGTCAAATTTAATAAAAAACCTTTTGTTGTATCTTATATTTTACTAGAATAGGAGTAGGTGAATGTTGTGAAAAAAACAAAAAAGAAAAAAATAAAGAAAAGTCTTCTTTTTAAAATCCTTTCTCTTGTTGTCGCTTTTATAAGCCTGATTGTCTATATTTATTTTGTAAAACTAGAACTCATTCCTTTTAAGTATCTTATTCTTCTTTTTATTATTTTATTTTCTATAGATGCTTTTTTATATTTTTTAATGTCTTTAAAAAATTATCGTATGCGTTTATTAGGTACCATTTTATCTTTTTTACTTATTTTCTCATATGGCTATCTTTTATATTATCAAAATGTGACCGAGAATTTTTTGAAAAATATTTCTTTTTTAAATATTCAAACTGAAACGTATTATATTTTAGTTTTAAAAGAAAGTTCTTATAATACTTTAGAAGATTTAGAAAATAAAGAAATCGATTATTTAGAGAGTAAAAAGGGGGCTTTAAAAGCCTTTCAAACATTATCGAAAAGGGTTTCTTTAAATGACCGGACTATCACGGATACAACGACTTTAATAAGTCGCTTAAAAAAAGGCTATACTGCCGCCATTCTTATGGAAAAAGAAGAATTTAATTTGTATAAAGAAATGGATACATCTTTCAGTGAAATGGTGAAAATTATTGACACTTTAGAGGTTAGTTATGAAAAAGAAAATATCGCCAAAGAAGTCGAAATCACGAAAGAACCCTTTAACCTTTATATAACCGGTATTGATACGTATGGTAAAATTTCTAGCGTTAGCCGTAGCGATGTTAATATGGTTGTGAGTCTAAATCCTTTAACTCATCAAGTTTTACTTACCAGTATTCCTAGAGATTATTATGTTTCTGTTTTTGGCAGTGAAAATGATTTAAAAGATAAGTTAACCCATACGGGACTAAGAGGTGTCGATGTTACGGTTAAAACTATCGAAAATTTACTTGATACGGATATTAATTATTATGCTCGTTTAAACTTTACTTCCCTTGTTAAAATTGTTGATGCTATTGGTGGTATCACGGTCACGAATCCTTTTTTGTTTACGGCTGACTATGAAGAAGGTGAAGAACACATCTATTATGTTTTTAAAGAAGGTGACATTACCTTAAATGGTAAACAAGCGCTAGCTTACGTAAGAGAAAGGTATAACTTAAGAGAAGGGGATGTCGCAAGAACTCGTCATCAGCAACAAGTTATAAAAGGCATTGTAAACAAAATTACGAGTCCGAGTATTCTTATAAAATATCCTGAAATCATTGGTAGTTTAGAAGGAAACTTTACAACCAACATGTCTTTAGATACCATCAAAAGTTTCTTTGAATGGCAATTAGATACGATGGGTTCTTGGGACATTTCTAGTAATGTTCTTTCGGGTGTGGATGATTATCAAAAAACACTTTCTATGCCTGATTTATATTCCTATGTTATGACTCCTGATGAAGGAAGTCTTAAAAAGGCTAAAGAAAAAATAAAAGAAATAACTAAGACGTCTTAGTTGTTTTTTTTAGCTTATCTTGTCGAAATCCTTTCCAATTTAAAAAAAATCTTCTATATTAAAATAGGCGAGGGTGATAGAATGCTAATTTTAAATTTGAGCTTAGAAGGGCATACCTTATATGCAAAATTAAAAGGCAATTTAACCAAGAAAGAAACCTATAAAATGAATCATTATGTGATTCCTTACATTGAAAAAGAACAGGTTTCTTCCTTTATCCTAGATTGTCGAGATTTAAAGAAAGTCGATAGTGAAGGGAGGTATGTTCTTTTAAAAACAAAAATCCTTTTGAAGAAGCGACAAGGAAAATTTTTGCTTTGCAATGTCAAAAAAGATATAAAAGAAGGTTTAATTGGATATCGTATGCGCATACAAAATGGAAAGTGAGTGATACAAATAAACACAACTTCTTTGCTGACAGAATTATCTCCGTTAATCAAACATATTGCAACAAAATTTTATGAAGTTCCATTTGAAGATCTAATGCAAGCGGGTGCGATAGGCGTTTTAAAAGCGTATAAAAATTATCGTGAAAATACCCAAGTGAAGTTTTCCTCATATGCTTATGATTATATTTTTGGAGAAATGTATGAACTGGTTATGAAAAATCGTAAGATAAAAGTAACCAAAGACATTTTAAAATTAGCTAAAAAAATCGAATACGCCAAAAATGCTCTTTCTTTAAAACTGGGCAAAATACCGAGTTATGAAGAGTTGTCTCAATTTCTAGAAATCCCTGTAAAAGACATTGCCGATGTATTATATGTGACTAAAGAAACGATGAGTCTTGATGATAACACCAAGGAAGCCAGAGAACTTTATGAAACCATTCCCAGAGAAGAAAGTCTTTCTTTAGATGATAAATTAACACTGGCTGAGGGAATTGAATCGTTAAAAGAAGATGAGAAAAAGATTATTCAATATCGTTATTTTAATGATTTAACGCAAAGTGAGACCGCTAAAAAAATGTGTATGAGTCAAGTGATGATTTCTCGATATGAACAAAAGAGCTTAAAGAAATTACGGCAGTATTATGAAGTAAGTTAAAAACTTTTATAGTTTTTAACTCCTAAGATTTTAAGAAGTAAAAAATATATTTTACGGAGGAAAAGATGAAAAGGAAAGGTTATTTTATAATTTTAGCAGTAAGTTTATTTGCTTTTTTAGGAGATGTAAGAGCTAAAGAAGTGGCGTCTTTAATAAAGGATGGGACAGAAACAAAATATGAAGATATCGATTTAGCTATCAAAGAAGCGAATGATAAAGATGTTATTACACTTTTAAGTGATGTCAGTCCGACAAAAACATTTTATAAAAGTTTAACTTTTAAAGGAGACTATACCATCACCTATAATATTTATGGTTGGCGTTATAAAGGTGATTTAACACTTGATGGCAGTCACCTTGTTATTGAGTCTAAAGAAGGGATGAAAATGGCGGATAATACCGAAGCACCTTCTTGGGCCAGCATGGTTTTAGGGGGTAATTTAACTGCGATAAATAAAGGCAGTATTACGTTTTCTTTTGATAGTAATAAAGGGGTTGTGAATGCTATTTATGCGGATAATAAATCAACGATTAATGTTTTAGATGGTTCAAACTTTAAAATTTTTGGTGAAAATACTAGTGGCAAAAGTGGGCAAGGTATTCAGCTTGATATGACGGCCGGTTCGGGTATTTTTGTGAAAAATAATTCTACATTTTTAATTGATGGGACCAATCGTGGTTATGTCAATAGCCCTATAGTTTATGTTGAAAATTCTTTCTTTACCGTTCAAAATTGTACAGCCAATGCTTCCAACGGTGGCCTTTTCGAGGCCAAGAACTCTCAAATAAATTTTTTGAATAATAATGGCCATGGTCTTTCCACCGGCATTTTAAAAGCTTCTTCTAACTCGACGGTGAAAGCTATTCACAATGCTTACTATGGTATTACTTCTACCGATGAAATTAGTGTGGATGGAACTTCTAGCCTTATTTCTAACGAAAATGGATATGGTTTTATCGGTGGTGGTATTCGGCTTGGCTTATCAAGGCAATTAAATAAAAGTAAAGCAAATATTATGAAAGGGGCTAAAATCACTTTAAAAGATAATAAAAGTAATGCTTTAGAAAATTATGGAGCCTTTACTTTTGAAGAAAAATCATCTCTTGAAATAACAGGAAACGAAGAAAAAAATAATGGTGCGGGTATTTTTAATGCTGGGAATCTTGCTTTACCAACCTCTTCGGTGATTCAAAATAACCATGCCCAAAAAATTGGTGGCGGTATTTATAATAAAGGTACTTTAACGGCATTAAATGTAAATCTTTATAATAATCATGCGGACAAAGCCGGAGATGATATTTATAATTTAGAAGGTGCTCTTTTTAAATTTTCTAATCCTTTAAATAATTGGCTACTTGATGATTGCAATCACTCTATTGATAATTGGTATTGGGATAATACTGAAAAACGTTATAATGTCCACGATGAAGAAAACTATTTTGTTGAAAAATATGATAAAGAAAAAGAAACCAAAGAACTTCTAGCTTTAAAAGCGGCCCATAATTTAATAGGAAAAGTTATCGTTCGGTATGTTGATGAAGACGGAGTAGATCTTGTACCTTCTACCAAAATGACGGGTTCTTTAGAAGAAAATTATGAAACAAGTGCCAAAGAAATTTCTAATTACGAACTTGTAACGATTCCTTTAAATAGTAAAGGAACTTATCAAAAAGAAGATATTACGGTTATTTATGTTTATAAAAAAGTATCTTCTGTTTTTGAAGAAAAAATTCCTCCAACAGGAGAAAATTTTAAATATTCTTCTTTTATCATTCTTTCTCTTCTTTTTTTAGTAGGCATGGGTATTATTAAGTTAAAACGAAGAGTATGAAAAAGATTTTCTTTTTAACTCTTCTTTTGATAAGTGTTTTCTTCTCTTTTTATAGGGTGAAACCAGTGGCTATTTATTGTTATCAAAAAAATAAAGAAACACCAGAATCAACCACTTTAGTGTCTAACCAAACGAAAGAAAAAAGCATTTTTGCTAACGAACATGTCGTTGGACGCTTAACAAGTTCTAGCGGTATAGATACCTTAATTGTTCAAGGAAATAATAATACTTATTATTTACAACATGATTTAAACGGAAAAGAAACGAAAGAAGGCCAAGCTTTCTTAGATTATCGTAATAAAATTGATGAAAGTTATCAGTTAAATATTTATGGTCATCATTTTAAAGAACATACAGGTATTTTTGCCTCCTTAATAAATTATACGGATATTTCGTTTTACAAGCAAAATCCTTACTTTTACTTAGAAACGCGAAAAAGAAAAGTGACCTATTTGGTCTATAATGTTTTAGGTGTTTTCAAAGACAACAACGAACATATGAAACTTACGTTTTCTTCTGGAAAAGCTTTTTTAGAACATTTAAACCTTATGAATCAATCTTCTTTGTATGATACGGGTGTTTCGGTAAATGAAAATGATAAAATTTTAGTTTTACAAACTTGTTATTATGATAGAAAGGTAGGCGATTATTTACTTATTTTAATGAAAGAGGTGAAAAGCGAGCTTCTTTAAAGAAAAAAGTTATTCCTTGAATCGGGAATAACTTTTTTAATCACCAACACTTTTTATTTCTTGTAATTCAAAACGATATTTTTGTTTTACATCAGGATATTTTTTATGATCTACTTCACTTAAAAACATTTCTAAAGGACGAATCCATAAACCATTGTCATCATAAAGCTTTCTGTAAACAACATATTTTTCTTTTGTTTCCGAATGATTGGCTATATCAATAACCAAATAATAATTTCCTTTAAAATGTTTATAAATACCATTAATTTTTACTTCTCTCATTTTCCTTTTCCTTTCTTTGGCCTAAGAATTAAATTTTTCTTCTAAGGTGTCTAACTCTTTTTTTGAAATAACTTTTGGATTATACATGATGTCGATAAGACTTTTGTTTTTGTTATAATGAACCTTTGCTTTGGTAATACCCTTTATTTCAATTAAATCTTCCACATTACTGCGAACACAATATTCACAGCAAGGATTATTTATGGTGAATGTATAAGCTTCATCATCTTCATTTTCTTTTTTTGTAAAAGAAATCAAGCAAGGCATTAAAATTTTTAAAAATAAATAGACTTCAGCTTTAATGGTTTTGGCGCTTATAACATCGGGATTATAATTAAACTTAAGTTTAAGATATTTTCCGTTTCTAATTTCTACGTCCGAGATTCCTTCTAAAGACAAAAGGTATTTTTTTAATTCATCATGACTCCAATAATCGATGATAAGTGTTAAAGACATTATTTATCCAACTCCTTTATTTTCTAAATTTATTTTTTTGGGTAAGTTCTAATTGATATAATTTTTCTTTGACTTCGAATAAGATATAGGCCTCTACAATACTTAAGTTATGATAATCTTTTTGCTTTTCTTCTTGGTATATTTGTAACTCTTCTATCGTTTCCAATTTAGAAAGATAATAAGAGGCTTCTTCTTGTTCTTCACTTGTTAATCTTTCCTTTATAAAAGACGATAAAGGAGTTTTCATAAAAGTTATAACAGATTGTATTTCTTCTTTTGTACAATCTTTGTTTTTATACCTTGTAAACAATTGGGCCATCCAAAGTTGTTTTTTGATAAGTAAATATTTTTCTAGTTCGGCCACCGATAAAGAAGAAAGATTTCTCACTTTCATAATTTCTAAATAATTTTTTTCTTCTGGTTTTAAATGACCGGCAAATTTTATCCATATCTCAATCGCATTATCTAAGTTTGCCAAAGAATCACAATTTACTGGGTAAAGTAATTTTTCTTTATTATATGACATAAAAGACCTCCTTCAAATTATATATCCATTTTAATTTTTTAAATAGTTTTTTTCATATGAAAAATGAGCCTTTGGCCCGTCTATATCAATTTGGTGCAAGAAAGGAGACTTGAACTCCCACGAATATAATTCACTACCCCCTCAAAGTAGCGCGTCTACCATTCCGCCATTCTTGCGTGGTGTCCCCAGTAGGAATCGAACCTACAACTAAATCTTAGGAGGATCTTGTAATATCCATTTTACTATGAGGACATACCTGTATTTTACAATAAAGATAATTAAAAATAAAGAAAAAGTTGATGTGCTAATTTTTAAATGTTAAAATTAAATTGCAATCAAAGAAAGGAAATGCGAAAAATGACAAAAAGAGTGATTTGGTTCTTTGGTGAATCGGCAACAGGAAAAGGAACACTTATAAAAAATATTTTAAAAAATCAAGATAATGTTCAAGAAATGCTGGACTTGTATGGCTTAAAAATTGATGTTGTGAACAGAACAATAATGAGTAATTTATCTACTTTTGATGATACAAATAATGAAATAACACGTCGTAAAATCATCTTAGAAAAATTAGCAGAATTTTCTATAAATGATAGAAATGTTTTACTTATTAAAGGTCAAACAAATGATATGGACGAACGTTTTGGAAATACACTTCATACCGCCAAAGAAAAGTTTCCTGATTTAGAACAAGAAATATGGCTATTAGAAGTACCTGATTTGAATTTACACTATGAAAGGCTATTAGGTAAAGATTGGTACTGTGCCAATAAAGATAAATATGAAGCGATGGGGTGGGATAAAAATTGGCTAGCCAGAAAGGTTTTAGAACATCGGCAAAAAGTTTTAGAATACGGTAAAGAAGGTTTTGAAATCAAAATTATTGATTCAACTAAAGAATATAAAGTTGTGAAAGGAAGAAGATAAAATGGGGAAAGTGGTTCTTTTAGGTGGAAATGCAAGGAGTGGTAAAACAACGGTTTCTTATGAACTACTAAAACATGGCTATAGAATAATCAATTTTGATGATTTAAATACTTATCTAGAAGATGGCCTTGGTATTATCTTTGATGAGTTATCGAAAGAAAAGCAATTTTTATTTTTTTGAAACCGTTATTAATAGAGCTCTTGAAGAAAGTCAAATGGAAGATATAAATTTGTGTATTGATATGTATGATTATTTACCAAGTGATATTGCGAGATTAAAAAACAGGGAAGCCCTAAAAATTTATTTTTTAGCTTATCCTTATTGCACGAAAGAGCAAATAAAATATAATGTCGTTCATTATGCTAAAAAAACAGATTGGATAGCCCAGGTAAATGAGACTTATTTAGAAAAGTGTGTGGATAGGTTTTTTGAAAGAAATAAATTACTACAAGATGAATGTCAAGAATGCGATATGAAATTGATTGATACTAAACTAGGACAAGAAAGAGACAAAATATTAGATGAATTTGTTATATCTCTCTTAAACTAAAATATTTGAAAAAAATAAATTAAAATAAGAAGGGAGTCTATTAATAAAAGTGAAATTTATTAAAGATTTTGAAGATGAAGTATGGAAAAGAAATTTAAATTATTAACATGTGTTTTACTATGCACTTTTACTATATTAACCGTTTTAAATGTTAAGGCTGATTCTGGTTGGGATTCTTCTTATGATAGTGGAGGCTCATCGTGGAGTAGCAGCAGCAGTTCTTGGGGGAGTAGTAATTCTGGAAGTAGTAGTTCCTCATCACATGGTTATTCCTCTAATGGGAGTGAATCTGACGATATAATTGTTATTATGATGATAGTATTCATTTTATTTCCTATTATAGGTGCTATCCTTGGAAATAAATATGAAAAATGGTTAGATAAAGTGACAAGCAAGCACTATCACTATGATGATATATCTTTGGAAGAACTACAAAAATATTTACCTAATAAAACTTTAGAACAAGTAAAAAAAGAAGCTCTTGCATGCTTTATTAACATTCAGGAAGCTTGGATGAATTTTGATTATTCCTCTTTAAGAGAATATTGCACAGATGAACTTTATAATACTTATGTTTCTCAATTAGAAACTTTAAAACTTAAAAATGGTCAGAATATTATGAATGATTACCAAAAACAGGATATGAAAGTTACAAGTATTACTTCGGAAAATAATGTGATTTCTCTTACTGTTTATGCTGAAATTCGTTTCCGTGACTATGTTATTAATACAAAGACAAATGAAGTGATAAGAGGATCTAAAGATCGATTTATAACGAATCACTATTTAATGACTTTTGTAATCAAAAAAAGTGATATTCCGGATCTTAAAAATTGCCCAAGTTGTGGAGCACCATTTAATCATAATGTCAGTGGTGTTTGTGAATATTGTCATTCTACAATCGTGAAAAATGCGGCTACTTTGGTTTTAAGCAAAAAAACAAATATTAATTAATAATTAGGAGGGAAAATTATGTCAATTGATGAACTTCGGGAAAAAGATAAAAACTTTGATGAGAGTATGTTTTTAACGAAAGTGGCCAATATTTTTGTGAAACTTTTGACGTGTATTATGAGACAAGATGCAAAAGATGTAGCTCACTTTTTAACGCCTTCTTTGAGAAAAGATGTGGAAGAAAAAATATTAGAATATAAAAGGCAAAATAGAAGGAAAATGTATGATGAGTTAAACGTTAAAGATAGCAAGATTATTAGTGTTGAAGAGAAAGAATATATATATGAAATAAAAGTTCTCTTACAATCACAATATATGGACTATATAATAAATTTAGAGAGTGGTCTTAAAGTTTCTGGAGATGATACAAGAAGAATCCTTGTTAATTATTTGCTAACATTTACGAAAAAGAAAAATACTTTAGAAAAAAAGGTGATTCGTCGTTGCCATTCTTGTGGAGCACCTATGAGTGTTAATACAAGTGGCACATGTCTGTATTGCCATTCAGTATATAATGAGGATGATTATGACTGGATACTAACAAAAATAGAAAGATATTAAAATAAAATGGTAATCTTTTTGTTTACATCTTTAATAAGACGATCTTCCTTCAAATTTTTCAGTTCTCGCATCATCGCACTGCGATCAATGGCAAGATAATCAGCAAGATCTGTATAAGAATAATTCAAGTTAAAAGATTTTGAATTATTTTTTTTGGCTTGTAACTCAAAATAGGCAAGAAGTTTATTACGAATACTTCTCGCTGTTAAAAGTTCGATGCGTTCATTTCTTTTAATGATTTTTTGGGTTATCACATTAAACAAATTATCTAAAAGAGCAAGGGCGTATTGGCTTGTTTCACATTTTTTTATGATTTCATCGTAAGATAAGAAAATGATTACAGAATCTTTAGTGGCTTCTACGGAAAGCTCGCTGGCATGATTGGAAATAAACATATCAGAAAAAATATCGCCGGTACTTATTTCTTCAACAATGGTTCGGTCTCCTGTATAATCATAGCGAATCATGTCGGCCTCTCCCGATATCATCACACCAATTAAAAACCGATTTTTCATCGCATATGTGATGGTTTGGCCTTTTTTGTAAAAAAGTTCCTTTGCACCAACGATTGACATAACTTTACGTTTTTCTCTTTCTGTAAAATTAGCAAAAATATCGTATTTAGGAGGCATTTTCATCGCTTCTTTCTATGAAAAAAATTATAATGCTAAAATGTTGCAATTGCAACAGACAATGTTTTGAATGCGATTTATGATGTGTATGCATGGTAAAGGAGTGGAAAAAATGAAAGTTATTAAAAGAGACGGAAAAAGTGTTGACTTTGATCCTGAAAAAATAAGAATAGCTATCAAAAAAGCCAATGCTCAAGTTGGTGAAGAAGAGGGGGCAAACGATACCCAAATTGAAAATATTATTAAATATATTCAAAAATTAAATAAAAAAAGAATTCTTGTCGAGGATATTCAAGATATTATTGAAGAAAAGCTTATGAGTCTTCGCAAATTTGCTCTGGCCAAAGAATATATTACATATCGTTATACAAGAGCTTTAGTGAGAAAATCCAATACAACGGATGAATCTATACTAAGCCTTATTAAAAATTCTAATAAAGAACTTGCTGAGGAAAACTCAAATAAAAGTACCTCTTTAGCAAGCACGCAAAGAGACTATATTGCTGGGGAAGTATCAAGGGATTTAACAAGAAGAATTTTACTTCCTGAAAAGATTAGTAAAGCCCATGAAGATGGCATCTTACATTTTCATGATGCTGATTATTTTGTACAGCCTATTTTTAATTGCTGTCTTATCAACATTGAGGATATGCTTGATAATGGTACCGTTATGAATGGTAAAATGATTGAATCACCAAAAAGTTTTCAAGTCGCTTGTACGGTTATGACACAAATTATTGCTGCGGTGGCTTCTAATCAATATGGGGGTCAATCCGTTGATATTTCTCATTTAGGAAAATATGTTCGTAAAACAAAAGAAAAGTTTTATAATCAATTTGAACCGGATATTAAGAAAAAATTAACGAAAAAAGAAGTCGATGAAATGGTTATGGACCGGTTGAAAACAGAAATAAAAGCTGGCGTTCAAACAATTCAATATCAAATTAATACTCTTATGACAACAAATGGACAATCTCCTTTTGTAACGCTTTTTATGTACTTAAAAGATGATGATGAATACATTGAAGAAAATGCGTTAATTTTTGAAGAAATCCTTCGTCAAAGACTTGAAGGTATCAAAAATGAAAAAGGTGTATATGTTACACCAGCCTTTCCTAAACTTGTTTATGTTTTAGATGAAAACAATTGCCTAAAAGGTGGCAAATACGATTATTTAACACATTTAGCTGTAAAATGCTCAGCTAAAAGAATGTATCCTGATTACATTAGTGCTAAAGAGATGCGTAAAAATTATGAAGGTAATGTCTTTAGTCCGATGGGATGTCGTAGTTTCTTATCTCCTTTTAAAGATGAAAATGGTAATTATAAATTTGAAGGACGTTTTAATCAAGGCGTTGTGTCTATAAATTTACCTCAAGTAGCCATTGTGGCAGAAAAAAATGAAGAAAAATTCTGGAGTCTTTTAGATGAACGTCTTGAACTTTGTCGTGAAGCCTTAATGTGTCGTCATGAAGCTTTACTGGGAACAACAAGTGATATTTCACCAATTCACTGGCAATATGGGGCCATTGCGCGTTTAAAAAAAGGTGAAAAAATTGATAAATTTTTAAACAGTTGTTATTCAACACTTTCTTTAGGTTACATAGGTGTTTATGAGACAACCATGCTTATGCGTGGTGTTCCTCAAACGGAAAAAGAAGGTGAAGAATTTGCTTTAAAATTAATGCATCACTTAAGAGATAAAGTAGATGAATGGAAAAAAGAAACGGGTCTTGGTTTTGCTTTATATGGTACTCCAGCCGAAAGCCTATGTTACCGTTTTGCTAGAATTGATAAAGAGCGCTTTGGAACGATTAAAGATGTTACCGATAAAGGCTATTATACTAACAGTTATCATGTCGATGTAAGACAACATATTGATGCTTTTTCTAAATTCAAATTCGAAAGTCAATTTCAACCTATTAGTTCCGGTGGTTGTATTTCTTATGTCGAAGTACCTAATATGGAACATAACATAGAAGCTATGGAAGAAGTGGTTAAATTCATTTATGATAATATTCAATATGCTGAATTTAATACGAAATCTGATTATTGTCATGTCTGTGGCTACACAGGTGAAATCATTGTGAATGATGATTTAGAATGGGAATGTCCAAACTGCCATAATAAAGATAAGAATAAAATGAATGTGGCACGAAGAACTTGTGGCTATCTAGGTGAAAATTTCTGGAATGTTGGTAAAACGAAAGAAATAAAAGCTCGTGTCACACATTTGTAGGGGGTTTTTATGTACTATGCCGAAATAAAAAATTATGATATAGCTAATGGTAAGGGTGTTCGAGTATCCTTGTTTGTAAGTGGCTGCCCTCATCACTGCAAAGGCTGCTTCAATGAAATTGCTTGGAATTATAAGTATGGTAAACCTTTTACCGAAAAGGAAGTAGACGAGATTATTTCTCTTTTAAAACCGTCTTATATTAAAGGCTTATCTCTTTTAGGAGGAGAGCCTATGTATCCTGATAACCAAAAAGCTCTTCTTCCCTTATTACGAAAAATAAAAGAAGTTTATCAAGATGAAAAAGATATATGGTGTTATTCTGGTTATTTGTTTGATACAGAAATTATGCAAGATATGTATGAAAAGTATCCCTTTACTAAAGAAATCCTTTCCTATATAGATGTTTTAGTCGATGGAAGATTTGATATTTCTAAAGCTCATAAAGGCTTGGTTTTTCGAGGTAGTGAAAATCAAAGAATCATTGATGTACCTAAAAGTTTAAAAGAAAAGAGTATTGTCTTGATTCCGATAAAGGATAAGACTTTTCAAAAATTATAGAAAGAGGTAAAAATGAGAACACGTGGTTTTGAAATTGTTAAAGGATGGGAAGAAAAGGATATCCATCTTCCTAGAAGAAGTACAGCTTTTTCAGCAGGATATGATATCGAGGCTGCCCAAGATACAGTGATTCTTCCTTTTAAAGAAGAAAAGGCTCCGACACTTATTAAAACAGGAATTAAAGCTTATATGATGGACGATGAAGTTCTATACCTTTATAATAGAAGTTCTAATCCTAAAAAGAAAGGTCTTGTTTTAGCCAATTCAGTAGGGGTTATAGATAAAGATTACTATGGTAATGTCGATAATGACGGACATATAATGGTTGCTTTTTACAATGTTCGTGATGAACAAGTCCTTATCAAAAAAGGTGAGAAAATTGCTCAATGTATTTTCCAAAAATATTTAATAACTGACGACGATGACGCAAGTGGTCTTCGTACGGGTGGATTTGGAAGTACCAATTAGTAAAAAAACACACTAAAAAATTGTGTGCTTTTTTAATGGTAAATAAATACTTCTAAAGTCCTCTTAAATAGTTATTTATGATAAATATCGGTAGGGGTTAAATCTTGATTTTTATTTCCAATCTCTTAGCAATGTTGTTTCAGTGTCATGCTTACAGGAAGCCACTTAAAAGAAAATTCTTATGAAATTCAATAAAATTACGTAAAATTTAGGTTAAAAACCCAAAAAAAATTGACATTGATTATTCAAATTAATATACTTATAATATAAGAAGGGTTGATGGATATGAAAAGAAAGTATATCATTTCTTTAGTTTTAATCTCTATCATCTTCCTTGCTTGTTTGTTTATTTTTTTTGAATATCGTGATTATAAATCAAATAAAAGCTATAATGAAGCTCTTACTCTCGTTACAGAAGAACTTTCTATAAATTATATTGACGGAAATAAAATAAAATTGAATGAAGAAAATAAAAAAATAGAATTTTCGGTTACCAATCATTCGAGTGATACTAAATACTATTATGTAAAATTAAAAGATGCTATTAATGCGGATAATGCCAGTTATACTTTGAATGCAAATAATAAAGCTTTTGAAAGTTATACATCTGTATTTTCTAAAACACTTTTAGCGAGTCGTATTGAAATTAAGCCTCAAGAAACACATCGTTATACGATGATGGTAGAGAATAAAGAAAAAAAAGAAATAACATTTGCTTTGGAAATCGATGTCGAAGAAATCGATAACAGTTTTGCTAGTGTTATTTTAGGAAATAATTCTATTTTAGAAACACCAGATAAAGATGGACTAATCCGAAAAGCAGAACAAGATGGAGATGTATATTATTTTAAAGGTAATGTTTTAAATAATTATGTTACCTTTGCCGGCCAATTATGGCGTATTGTCAAAATAAATGAAAATAAAACCGTTAAATTAGTTTTGGATAATGTCACCGAAGCTATGATACCTTTTAATACGAGCGATTCTTTAGGCAATACAAATTTTTTAGTTAGTAATTTAAATATGCAGTTAGAGTCTTTCTATAATACGATTTTACGAGATCAAGATAATCTTATTTCAAGTACACATTATTGCTTCGATGATAGTGTGTCTTTGGATGAAAATAATCATATTGAATATTTAGCGTCACAAAGAATATTTCAAGAACAGAATCCGACCAATGCTTGTAATGGTACGTCTTTATCTAAAAAAATTGCTACGTTAACCGCGGATGAAGTATTATTTGCCGGTGGTTCTTTAAATGAAAATAAAGACTATTATTTATACATTCCTAATTTACAAAGTTCTTGGTGGACAATGACACCAAATAAGAAAGAAAATGGCAAAACAAACTATATTGCTGTTATGTCAAATGGATCTTTGGCAAAAGATATTTCAGAAGATGCAAGTCTTTTTCTAAGACCTGTGATTACTTTGATTAAAAAAGTCAATGTCATCGGGGATGGTACGAAAGAAAATCCATATGAGATTGTTTCGGGTTCCTAAAAAATGTCAAAAAGATGTCTAAAATGAGAAAAATAACCAATTAAGATGGTTATTTTTTTCTTTATTTGTTATATTAGTAATAGGTGAGAAGTATGATAAACATTTTAAAAGATATTGTTCAAATTTTAAGCAGTCTTTCCCTAGTGGATTACATTCTTTATTTTGCAGTGGTGGCTTTAATTGTATTAATCGTGGCCTTGATTTATGTTATAGAAGCGGAAAATGAAGAAATGGTTGTCAATGAAGAAAAAGAGAATAATAAGGAGTTAAGTATGTGTATTAATAAAGAAAGTGATATTGATTTGCAAAGTATTATCAATACCATTGATGAAAGTCCCAAACCGGTTATTGATTTAACAGCCTATGAGGAAGAACAAGAAAATAATGCTATCATAAGTTATGAAGAATTAGTAAATGGAATGAAGCAAAAAGAAATTCATTATACGAAAGAAGAAATGGTTGATGATGTGATACCAGTTAAAAAAATTACTTTAGATATGCCTAAGGAACCCGTGGTTAGTATTTCTAATTTTAAACTTACCCCTGGCGAACCTAAAATTCCTTATTCATCTGAAGAAAAAAAGCCTATTGAAGAAAAAATATTTTCTTATGAAAAAGAAGAAGCTTTCTTAAAAGCTTTAAAACAGCTTAATGAATTATTAAACTAAGAAGACTAAGAATAGAAGACTAAGAATAGTCTTTTTTTGTGGATGATAACCGTTACATCGGTGTGGTTAAAAATAAAACATATCTCTTCAGATATGTATTAATGGGTCTTTCCAAATTAAATGTTTCATGATTTTATAGTAGATTACCTGAGATGCAAGTAGCATTCTGTTTTATATTTTCTATATTCTACCAAGCTGTTCTAATACACCCTTACCAAGTAAATTCATTAATTTCATGTGATTTTTCAGAAGAATACTCATCTATAATTTAAAAGATGATTTTGCTTACAAGAAGAATGTTCCTATTTTAAATTCTTCCCGTTATTTATCCATCGTGATTATTGGTGTTCGAAACACTTATGAAACCGTTTAAAATAATTTGCTATCTCGGTGTCATTTGGGTTATAATTAATAAAATAGAAGTAGGGTAAAGAGTGGTTATTATGAATAAAAATAAAAAGAAAAAAATTATTTTAATAATGTTAGCTATGGTTATTGTATTAAGTCTCTTTGTTGGTGTTTCCTATGCTTACTGGCGAATGACTTTATATCAAAGTGATTTAAATACAGTTTTATCGGATTGCTTTGAACTCAATTATTTAGAGAATACAGAAGCCATAAATTTGCAAAAACAATGGCCTTTAACCGATGAAGAGGGACTAAAAACAGAAGGTTATTCTTTTACAATTCAAAATGTATGTAAGCAAACAGCTTATTATCAAGTAAATTTGGAAGATATTTTACTATCATCTAAAAGACTTTCCAATCAATATATAAAAATTTCTTTAAATAATCAAAGTCCTAAAGTTTTAAATACGTATTCTTCCGTAACCCCTACTATAGAAGAGGCAGATGCATCTTTTCAAATTGCCAGCGGCAGTTTAAAAGAAAACGAAAGTGTTACCTATGATTTAAAACTTTGGATGGATTATGATACCCCAGCCATTGACGAAGCCATGAATGCTACTTTTGAAAGTAAAATAAGTGTTGTAGCGTCTCAAGAACCACAAGAGAAAATTTCCCAAGAAGTAACTATCGCTTATCAATCCAAAAATGAAACTTACACAACAGACAAAGAAATGGTTGAAATTACTTTAAAAAGTACCCATTTAAATCTCGAAGCTTACAGTTTTGACAATGAAAATTGGCTAACTATTAATCCTGCTAAAACCTATACATTTCTAAAAGAATTCTTAAAAGAAGGTACATATAAACTTTATGTTAAAGACGAAGAAAAAAATGTAAGTACTTTAGAAGTACAAACACCAATGCTTGATCAAACAGGACCAACTATCTTAGCTAAAGCTTTAAATGAAACATGGCAAAATAGTAATATTTTAAGTGTTACTTTAGCCGATACAAAATCAGGTTTATTAGGATATAACCTCACGGAAACAAATGAAGAACCTGACAAATTTGAAGAAATTACGGGTGAGACTTATGAATTTACTAAAGAAGTCACAGAAAACAAAACATATTATATTTGGAGTAAAGATAACTTGGGAAATATAAGCTCATCTAAAGTAACAATTAGTTATATTGATAAAGAAGCCCCTCAGATTTTGTCACTACAAGAGCAAAATAGTTATGGTGTGACAAGCAAAATTATTGCTAGGGTATTAGATCCTGATTCAGGCGTCGCAGGTTACCAATTTACGACTATCGAAGAAGAACCGGAAAACTATATTGAAGCTGGAAATGCTCTTACAGAAGTATCCTTTTCTTATGAAGCTAAAGAGCAAGGCACTATATACTTCTATGTCAAAGATGCAGCTGGTCATGTTGCCCATCAAAGTATTGAGGTTACCAAAATAGATAATGAAGCACCCACAATTTCTTTTGACATTTTAGCTTCTTCTCAGGGAGAAAATGATTGGTATACTTCATTAGATTTAAAGGCAATTGTCACAGACTCTGGCAGTGGTATGTCTCACACCAAATACTGTTTTACACCAAATGAATCTTGCCTTCCTAACATAACGGGTGCCTATGTTGTTTGGGGCTATGTACCTATTACTTTCATCGGTAAAAATGTTTCACAAAGAGTTTGTGCTCAAGCTACTGACTTTGCTGGCAATACTTCGGATACTGTTTGTAGTGGTTTATATAAAGTCGATACAAGAACCCCTGAGTTAAAACTAAAAGCAAGTAATACTGAGACCACGATTACCTTAGATGCCACATCTTCTTATGACTTAGATAGTGGTATAACAAGTTATTACTTTAGTAAAGATGAAGGAAAGAATTGGATTTTAGCTAACGATAATAAAAGCTATACCTTTACAGGTCTTAGTGAAGGGGAAAGCTATACCTTAATGGCACGGGTAAAAGATGAAGCTGGTAGAATAAGTGAAGAAAAGCTTTCTATCACCTTACCAAGTAAGTCCAAAAGCTTAGTATCTATTTTGAAATCAATCACTCCAGCAACGAGTGGTTCCGGTCTTTATGAAGTATCCCATGAAGGAGAAACTTTTAAAAATCAAACAGATGAAACATTAATAAATCAATTTCGCCAAACTGAGCTTCGTTATGCAGGTACCGTTTCTGATACACCAAATTATCTTTTTTATAATAATGAATTATGGCGTATTATTGGCCTTTTAAATACCCCACAAGGTCAAAGAATAAAAATAGTAAGAACAATACCTTATTCCAATAAAGAAATTTTATATAATTCTTCTTCAACGGCTACATGGTCTAAATCGGATTTAAAAACTTCTTTGGATACTAACTTTTATTATGCTATTGGGCAAGCTTTTAGACCGACTGTGGAAAGACTAACATGGAATATTTTTAGGACAGAAATTAATTCTAATTATGCCTCAGCTTTAAAAATTTATCAAAATGAAAAATCACTGCCAAATATAAATGAGAATTCTATCGAAAGTTCTTGGGTAGGTTATGTAGGACTTATTGTTCCAAGTGATTATGGCTATGCTTCTATTGGTGGTAAAACGAACAACCGGCCAGCTTGTCTAGACAATGTCTATTATTGGAACCTACATTCCAATACATATGGTGATTGTATTGAAAACAATTGGCTTTATACAGGTGCCAAAGTGTGGACGATGGTAACTTCTGCAGATATTTTTGTTAATCGGATTTCTGATTATTATGGAGCCATGGGCGGTACAAGGGTGAATTTAGATGAATTTAAATCAGGAGCCTATCCCGCTTTATACCTTACGGAAGATGTTATGATATCTAATGGAAAAGGTACCAAAGATAGTCCCTATATCGTAGAGCTTTAGAAAGGAAGTAAAACATGATAGAAAAAATAAAAGAGAAAATAAAATCTTTTCATTGGTCAAAAAAATATATCATTCTTGTAAGTGTTTTAGGTTTTACTGTTATATTAGGGGGGACTTCTTACGCGTATTGGATTTTCACAAAGACTCAAACCAACCTTAATATCGCAGCCACAGATTGCTTTGAACTTACTTTAAAAGAAAATAGCACAGGTGTGTCTCTTTCGAGTGCCAAGCCAACTAAAGATAGTGAAGGTTTAAAAGAAAAAGGTTATTCATTTACTATCAAAAATACGTGTACTTCTCTCGCTAAATATGAAGTGAATTTAGAAAGTGTTTTATCGGCGGCTAATACCAAAAGACTTGATAATAAATATATTAAAGTCTCTTTAAATAATAGTACACCCGAACTTCTTACAAATTATGAAGCCGTAAAACCAACCTTAGAAGACGCGGATACTTCTTTTAAACTTACGAGCGGTTCTTTAAATGCAGATGAAAAGACTACTTATGAGCTCAAACTTTGGATGGATTATGATACCCCAGCGGATAAAGGTACTATGAACGCTAAGTTTGAAAGTAAAATTTCAGTTATAGGAAGTTATATTCAGGATACAGATAAAGAAAACGAAATACTTTTAAGTATTGTTTCTAAAAGTACCGAGATAAGTAAGAATAAAGAAATCTTTACTGTTTCAGCTACAAGTACAAATAAAAAATTAATAGAATATAGTGTAGATGGCTCTTCTTGGACAAATTTTTCCCCAACGAATGATATTACCTTTGATAAAGAGGTAACCAAAGAGGGAACTTACACCCTTTATATGAAAGATGAAGTAGGAAATATTAAGACAATTAATTTTACAACCGATAAGTTAGACCAAACCCCTCCAACAGTGACGATTAATTCTAATGAAAGTGGTGTTTTAAAAGCTACGTTAGAGGATATAAAATCGGGTTTAGCCGGATATCAATTTACGACGGAAGAAAAAGAACCCAATGATTATGAAAATGTTTCTGGCATTACCATGGATATTGAAGAGAAATTTTCAACTGATGGAATCTTTTACTTATGGGTAAAAGATAATGTGGGTAATATAACTCACCAACAATTAAATGTTTTAGCTAAAGACAGTGAAGCTCCTCATATTAGCTATGAGGTGACACCAGCCAGTTGTACAACAGCGGATTGGTGTAAAGATGCTACTTTTAATATTAAAGTAACGGATGATACCGGTATTCAAAATGTTAAATACTGTTTAACAACCGAAGATATTTGTACACCTGATTTAACAGCAAGTGCAACCTTTAGCGTTTCAGCCGTCAATTCCTCCAAAGCTCAAAAAGTATGTACTCTTGCGCAAGACATTGTTGGTAATCAGACAAGGACAATTTGCTCAGATGCTTATCGGATAGACAAAGAAGCCCCTCATATCGATTTTAACTATTTTGTAGATGGTGTCCGATTATATATCAGTGCTCTTAATTCTTATGATTCAGAAAGTGGTATCAATGGTTATAGTTATTCAATTGACGGTGGTAAAAATTTTGAAACATTATCTACTTCCGCATCTTATGTATATGATTATTTAGAGTATAAAGATTATGATGTTGCCGTTAAGGTTATTGATAATGTAGGAAATGAGGCTATATACAAACAAACTATTACTATCAATAAACCATTAGAAGATAAAGTAAAAGAAGAGTCAACTATGAGTAATGCGTGCCCTACTGTAGATAGTGCTGGCAACATTTCAAATGTAAGTAGTACAACATCTTCTATGGTTTGCACGGCTCCAGACGATTATGGAACTAGCTATTACTACCGTGGAGCCGTCACGGATAACTATGTTAAATTTGCCGGTTTTTATTGGCGCATCTTGCGTATCAATGGTGATTCTTCGGTAAGAATGATTTATGCTGGAGATGCCGAGGTTATTGATAAACTTGATGATGCAACAAGAAAAAAAGTATTAAGTAATGGTTATGATGATTCCAAAACAAATTACACATCGATTGGTCAAACTTATTTTAATGAAAACTGGAAACAAGCCAATGAATACCTTGTATTAGGAACCTATTATAGTACGAAAATATATGCTCCAATGTATTACGATAATGCTGTAGTAGGTTATATGTATGGAAATAGAAATGGTGTTTACGAAGGGTCAGAGGAAGTTGGAAGTGAAAGCTTTTCTTATAGTATGGATGATATGGGAATTGAACAAAGCTCTCCAGATTCTTTTATTAGTTCTAATGAATACGAAATTAAAAACAATACTTTAACACCAAAGTTGCCTGGTTCGGGGAGTATTCCTGATATCGCTAGTGGAAACGAAAATCCGGTTGGTCTTTATTATTCGCCGTCAACTGCAGGTTCATCTACCTATTTGCCTTATCTAAAAAAGATTTTAAGAGCTGATGAGGCCCAGTATGATTCTAATATGCGTAGGGATGATAGAACAGCATATTATGGTATTACAGCATTAGGAACAACAACGGCTGCAGCGGCTCAAAAAAATACAAACAGTTCCGCCTTAAAGGATGTTATAGATACATGGTATCAAAATAAATTATCGTCTTACACAACTTATTTAGCAGATAGCCTTTATTGTAATGATCGTTCTTTGGGAAGCGGTGAAAACTTTACATATAGTGCATATAATATTTATACAAATTATTTAGACAAAATTAATATTTCCAATTTAGGATACGGAGCTAGCGGAACTTATTATCATGGGACAGATAGCACGTATCGTTTAAAATGTCCGAATCAAAACGATCGTTTTACTGTAAGCAATATATCTATTGGAAATGGCTCACTTACTTATCCAATTGGTACCTTGACTAGTGATGAGGCTGTGTTAAGTGGTATTGATAAAACTGGCTTTTTATATAATAAAGGCCGTTACTGGACGATGACACCCTATGTATTTCATGCTATTTTGTATGACAAACCCCTCAATTCTTTTGTGGGATATGTTGATGAATCATTGATAATCCCAACAACATCAACATCAAATAATCCTTCAAAGTTAGGTGTTAGACCTGTTATAAATGTAAAAAGTGGCCTTCTGAGTGTTGGAAATGGAACAATAGATAATCCTTATCGGATGCAAAGTGAATTAGAAGTTAATGATTATGAAGTTGGTAATAATTCTTGGTATAAAAGGCTTACTTTACAGTATACGCCAAGTAATTTAGTAGATAGTGTAAATTATTGTGTGACGACAGGTGAATCATGTACACCTAATGAAGAAGCTAAACTTTCTATGGGCACTTTTAAATATACATTTAAAGGCAATTCTAGTGCGGAAAGATTATGTATTAAAGATGGTGAAGAAACCATTTGCTCTGATGCTTATTTAGTAGATCCAGTAAAACCTGTTACCAATATTGAAACGACGGTTACGGATACGGGCATTTCTGTGGATTTAGGTTCTTCTGTTGAAAATGAATCGGCAATTGTTAAATATTATTTTAGTCGAGATGGAAAGACATTTACATCATCGACAAATTCCACATATTTCTATGCTATAAGTGAAAATGGAACGTATAAGATTTATGTGAAAACAGAAGATAAAGCAGGAAATATATCAGATGTTGTCGAAAAAGATGTGACAATTTTTAGACCTTTTTCTATATATTCTAGTACCAGTGGAAAAAACAATTGGTACACAGAGCTTACTATGCAAGTGTTTACTCTTGAAGAGACAGATAAAATGAATTACTGTGTGACAACAGATGAAAATTGTACTCCAAATAAAGAAGCTTCTCTTGTTAATAAATCTTTCAATTATCAATTCAAGAGTAATACAAGTGCTCAAAAAATTTGCATTAATTATAATGATGATGTCAAATGCTCTTCAAGTTATCTTGTTGATACAACTAAGCCTGATGCAGCCATAAATGTGACATCTGACAAAGAAAATGTTAAAGTTTCTGGAACAGGTTCGTTAGATAAAGAAAGCGGTATAGCCTATTATTATTTTAGTAAAAATGGAGTAGATTTTAGTTCATCTAGGTATGAAAATATGAATTATACTTTCTATCAAAATGGTGTTTATACATTCTATGTTAAGGTTGAAAATAAGGCTGGGTTAATGTCGGATATCGTCAAAATGAACGCTAAGATAGATGTCACTTCAAAAATAGATGAAAAGTCTTTTTCAACAGATACTTATGTTACAGCTGGTGATACTTATCAGACAGATGTTTATCGTGGCGAAAATTATGAATTTTATGCAACGTCATCTGCGTGCAGTAACAAAACAAGTAATTGTCGTAAACTGCATAGCAAAGGTGATAAAGTTTTGTGGCGTGTCGTCGAATTAGAAAACAATGTCGATAATGGTAAAGGGATAAAAGAAACAAGACTAAAGCTTATCACAACAGAAAACATTGGAAATTTTTCTTGGACAAATGTTACTAAAGGCGTTGATGATAATAAAACGTATGATACATCATTACTTGTTAAATTATTAAATCCAGGTTACGAAAGTGAAAGTGCTAATAATAGTTTATATTATAATAGTTCTACTGGAAAATGCTACTACAGGGGTTCAACTTCAACTTCCTCTTGTGATTTTTCAAACATTGGATTGCGTTCAATGAAAAATTATATTTCGGATGCTGTTTGGAATACAGGAATTATTTCTACAAATGACACAAGTGAAAGTGATTATAGTGCTCATGAAAAATCATCCACATGGACGGGTAAAGTTGGCCTTATCTCATCATTAAACTATAGAAATAGTGTTTCAGAATATGAACATTCTAGATACAATGGTGAGGAAAATAAACTTTGCCATGACTTATCAATTACAGAATGGAATTTTTATTTTTGTGATTCTAGTTGTGTTATGGGTGGAGGAAGCTATACAAATGGTTGTAAAAATTATAGTTGGCTTTCTGATATCTATTATTACAATGAAAATGATTCTTATATTGATTTTATAGGTAGTACTATGCTTTTAAATTATCATAATTATTATGGAGATTTCAGTGCTGTCAGACCAAGCGTTTACGTTTCATCGGATGCTTACATTACTGAAGGTGATGGCTCTAAAAGTAATCCCTATGTCTTGGGTTATCCTAAAACACCAGAAGAACAAATTATTTCTGAAGTAGATACCGCAAGCTCTTGTCCTTCTGTCAGTAGTGATGGCAAAGTCGATGTTAAAAATGAAGAAGTAGAAAAAAATCTTGTTTGTACAGCGCCAGATGATTATGGAACCAGTTATTACTACCGTGGCAATGTTATTGATAACTGGGTAGAATATGCAGGTGCCTACTGGAAAATACTTCGCGTTAACGGTGATAAATCTATTCGAATGATTTACACCGGTAAAGTAAGTGATGTTGATAGTTTAAGTGAGAGTCAGAAAAAAGCTTTAGCTAATAATACTCTAGAATATGGTGATATTCCCAATACTATTTTAAATATTGGTCGCACACCATATAGCAAAGAATGGAAAATAAATGGTACAAATCTTGCGACAAACTCAACAACTCATTTTGATAATGTTGGCTTAAGCTTTATGTATGGAGATACGACAAGGGTGGAAACGGAAAGACAAGATGAAGATGCCGATACCATTTGGAATGATGAAAAAGCCTTTACATATGCGGATAGCTATTCTTACGACGAGACAAAAGACCGTTATGAGTTAAACGGTAATATAACAACAAAAGCCTATGATGAGCTTGATTTAGATACTTTAGTGGGGAAATATTATTTAAATAGTACCTATAATTGCAACACATATAATCATCCAACTTCTTGTCAATATGTTATCAAAATAACGAGTGCTACGAAAAATGATACTTCAAACGCAATTGCTCTTAAGTATCATCGCATTGGTTACGCAAGTAAAAATCAAGAAGAAATTAGACAAAATACAAATAATTCTAATATTAAAGATGCTCTTGAT
Source organism: uncultured Bacilli bacterium (assembly GCA_934098555.1). GTDB lineage: Bacteria > Bacillota_I > Bacilli_A > RF39 > UBA660 > Ventrenecus. The sequence goes on along the minus strand of CAKOOQ010000005.1, from coordinate 9,637 downwards.
AGATGGTATCAATCCTTTTTAAGCAGCTACACAAATGATTTAGCTGACACCTTATTTTGTAATGATCGTTCGACTTTAAGTGGTGAAGGATATGGTTTAAATACAGCTTCTTATCGAGGAAAAGAATTGTTCAAAAATAAATTGGCTACTTTAAAATGTAGTAATATAAAAGATAGATTTACAGTAAATAGTACTAAGGGTAATCAAAATCTTACTTATGCAATCGGGCTTATTACCGGCGATGAATTATTTATGGCGGGTATTACTAATAAAAGCTCTTATAATATTCCTCATAACTACCTAGCAACCGACTTCTATTATACATCTATGACGCCAGTAGAGGCTGGATGGCTTTCATCAATAGTGTCTTTTTATGATTCGGATGTTAATTTATCCAACACAGACAGTCTTACTTATATAAGACCGGTTATTAATCTAAAATCAGGTGTTTTGAAAACAGGAAATGGAACCTTTAGTCATCCCTATCGTGTTTCGTAGAAAGGAAGAAAAATATGGAAATACATTTTAATAGAAAAAAAATTTTAATTTTTTTGGGCAGTATTATTGTTTTACTTGTAATTCTTTTTCTTCTTTTCCTTTCTTCTTCTAAGCAGGAAGAAGTTGTGGATAAAAACATTAAATATAAAGATGCTCAAAGTATTTATCAAAAATTAAATCAAAATTGTCAAGGAGCTTTGGTATGGAACATTAAAAAATACCAATCCTTAAATCTTACATATGAAGAGGCAAGAAATAATTGTCAAAAAAATTATGTGGGTCGACTATATGCTTTTACGAGTAATGATGAAGAAGTAATTTTAGATGTTAAAATTTTAGAATTAGATAATGAAAAATTATATGACTTAGATAAAAACTTTGTTGATGATTACAACATTAATAATTTAAATGACTCGTTAGAAAAGGGAAGTATGTATCGTTATTCTTTTAAAAACAGTACAAATTATCCTTTAAATTATGTCGAGCGAGTTTCTTAAAAAAGAACTTCGGTTCTTTTTTAATTCTTGCTTTCTTAAAAAAACTTATGTATAATAAAACACGTACGAAAGGAGTATTTTTATATGGCAAAAAATACAGAAAAAATAACAATTGAAATTAAAGGCGAAGCTTGGAAAAAAGCATTAGATGACGCCTTCAAAAAGAAAGTTAAAACAGCTAAAGTGGATGGCTTTAGAGAAGGAAAAGTTCCAAAAGAAATTTACTTAAAAAATTATGGTATTGAATCTTTATTTGAAGAAGCTTATTTAAATGTTGTAGATGAAGCATATAAAGAAGCTGAAGAAAAAACAAAAGTTAAAGCAGAAATTCAACCAACTGTTGAAATTGAAAAGATTGACGCTGAAGGGCTTACTTTATCTTTTAACTTTATTGGTAAACCGGAAGTTAAATTAGGACAATATAAAGACTTAAAAATTAAAAAAGAAAAAGTAAGTGTTAAAAAAGAAGAAGTCGATGCTAAGATTAACGAATTACGTGAACAATTTGCGGATATTACCGTTAAAGAAGGTGGTGTTGTTGAAAAAGGCGACACAGCCGTTATTGATTTTAAAGGTGAAGTAGATGGAGAACCTTTAGAAGGTGGAAGTGGCGAAAATTATCCTTTAGAAATTGGTACCAATACCTTTATTCCAGGTTTTGAAGATGGTGTTTTAGGTATGAAAGTGGATGAAACAAAAGATTTACACTTAAAATTTCCTGAAAACTATACAAAAGAATTAGCTGGTAAAGAAGTTGTCTTCCATGTTACTTTAAAAGAAATTAAAGCAAGGATTTTACCGGATATCGATGAAAATTTTTTTGCTGATTTAGGTTATGACAAAGTTACAGATGCTGAAAGTCTTGCTAAAGAAGTTGAAAAAACGATTAAAGAAGAAAAAGAAAGCGAAGAAAAAAACCGTTTCTTAGAAGAAGTTTTAAATCAAGTTTCTGAAAAAGTAGAAGTTGAAATTCCAGAAGAAATTATTGATGACGAAGTACATCGTATGATTCATCAATGGGAAGAACAATTAAAAACACAAGGTTTATCTCTTAATCAATATATGGAATTTACAGGTACAACACATGAAGATATGCATAAACAAATGGAACCAGAAGCTATTCGTCGTATTAAATATCGTTACATGTTAGAAGCTGTTTGTGAAGCTGAAAAAATTGAAGTAACCGATGAAGAAATTGAAAAAGACATTGAAGAAATGGCAACTAATTATGGCATTTCCAAAGAAGAACTTGTGGAAGCCTTTGGTGGTAAAGAAGTTTTAGCTTATGATTCTAAAATGCGTAAAACTTTAAAATTTTTAGAAGAAAATAACTAGGAAGAGCGAAAAAAGCTCTTCTTTTCGTTTACAATTTGTGATAAAATAACTCCCGGATGTGATATTTGTGAGTACAGAAGAATTTGATTATTATTTACCTGAAGAATTGATTGCCCAAACACCTTTAAAAGATCGAGCCTCTTCGCGTTTAATGACTTTAAATCGAGAAACGGGAGAGATTTCACATAAGCATTTCAAGGACATCGTTTCTTATTTACATAAGGGAGATGTGTTGGTTATTAACGATACCAAGGTAATACCGGCTCGTCTAATTGGTGAAAAAGTAGATACCAAGGCAACGATTGAACTTTTATTACTAAAAGATTTAGGGGAAGATACTTGGGAGTGTTTATCGCGGCCTTTTAAACGTTTACATGTTGGCACAAAAGTTAATTTTGGCCATCTTTTAGAGGCCACTGTGATAAAGAAAAAAGAAGAGGGCATCGTGGAAGTCAAGTTTTCTTATGAAGGCATCTTTTTAGAAATCTTAGATAAACTAGGCGAAATGCCCCTTCCACCTTATATTCATGAAAAACTAGAAGATAAAAATCGTTATCAAACAATCTATGCTAAGAATTTAGGGAGTGCGGCTGCTCCAACAGCGGGTCTTCATTTTACCAAAGAACTATTAGAACAAATTAAGGCTAAAGGGGTTATTTTAACGAGTGTGACGTTACATGTTGGTTTAGGAACATTTCGACCTGTAGAAGTAGAAGATGTGACTAAACATCATATGCATAGTGAGTATTATGAGATGAGTAAAGAAACCGCGGCTATTTTAAATCAAGCCAAAAAAGAGCATCGTCGTATTATTGCTGTTGGCACCACATCGACAAGAACTCTAGAAACCGTCATGAAACTTTACGGTGAGTTTAAAGAATGTCATGGCAATACGGAAATCTTTATTTATCCTGGTTTTTCTTTTAAAGCTATCGATTGTTTAATTACGAATTTTCATCTACCGAAAAGCACCTTAGTTATGCTTGTGAGCGCCTTTTCAAAAAAAGAATATATTTTAAAAGCTTATGAAGAAGCTGTCAAAGAAAAATATCGCTTCTTTTCCTTTGGAGATGCGATGTTTATTTGGAAAGATTAAGTGATGAAACCACTTTTAACAGATGAAATATGTTCTTTATATGAAACTTTACTAAAAAAAGAAAAGTACAATTATAAAAGTGAAAAGGATATGTTAATAGCTTTAAAAAATTATTTAAGTATAATAAGGCCAACACTTACTCCTTTAGCTTGTGCTTGTGCTTTTCATAGCGAGTTATTTTCTAAAAATATAGAAAAGACTCCTGCTTTTCTTTTATGGTATTTATGGCAAATAAAGGGAATTCGAAAATCTATTCATACTTATTTAGAGTATGGGGCGGGGAAAATGAATTTTGATAGCTATGAAAGAAAGTTAACAAACCTATTAAAAGAAGAAGGTATCTTAATGCCTTCTTTAGAAACTTTTTCTTTTGTAAGTACAGAAGATGAGGATGGTAAAAGAGTCACCCATTTTGGGTTTTATGATGAAACAGGTGCCTTTTGCCTTCTTAAAGAAATGGGTAATACGAAATATTATCCTCATCTTTTTTTATTAGATGAAAAAGAAAGCCAAAAAGAAGTTAGCCTTTTAAAAAAGGTCTTAGAAAATCCCTAATATGACAAATAATGTGCTTGCAAGCCTAAAAAAAACGTGCTAATATTAATGCATAAATCAATTATCAAAAGACAAGACGAAGAAATACTTTTTTAAAGAGAGTCTAGGAAGATGGAAACTAGATAAAAAGCTTCTTTGATTACTCCTTTTGTATGAGACCTAATAAGGTACGGGTAATTCCGTTAAAGATAATTAAGTGAAAAAAAGGATGGTACCGTCAAACAGACTCCTATAAAATACGGTATCATTCTTTTTTTAGGAGAAAAGACTATGGGAAAAAAAGATTACAGTTATGTTGTATCCGTTTACCGGTTTATGCAAATTTGTGGTTTGGAGTGTGGTAAAAAGGAAAACGTTTTAGTGTCGCATAAAATTATGATGCGTAAACTATCACTTAGACATTCTAAAATGCCAGATAAGTGTCTATTGCCACGTAGGGCTTGTCGGGAAAATGTTAAAAATGACCTCATTAAAACGGGGGCAATTGTTTTAGTAGAAGATGATTATGGTGAGAAACTTCCTTATTACACACCATGCAAAGCCTTTACTTTGCCTAAAGTTTCGAAAGAAGAATTGAGCCGGCGAAGACAAGAAATTCTAAGTCAATTAGAAGAAAAAGAACCCAGTCTTTCTTTAGGAGAAAAAAGATATTTGGAACGTAAAAAAAGAAAGCTTCTAGAAGAAAGAAAAAGAAGGAATCCTAAAGAAAGTCAATTAAAATTAATAAAAGAAAGAGAGTAGATTGAAGTGAAAAATATTAAAGAAGATGAGTATTTAAGTAAAATTAATCATAGTTGTGCCCATGTTTTAGCCCAGGCGGTAAAACGTTTATATCCTAATGCTAAATTTTGGGTAGGACCTGTTATTGAAGAAGGTTTTTATTATGATATGGATTTAGGAGATGTAACCTTAACCGATGAAGATTTAGAAAAAATTTCTAAAGAAATGAAAAAAATTATTAAAGATGGTAAGAAAATTGTTCGTCATGAGATTTCTAAAGAGGAAGCCTTAGAAATGTTTAAAGATGACCCTTATAAAATTGATTTAATTGAAAACATGGGGGAAGATGATGTCATCTCTTGTTATAGTCAAGGAGACTTTACAGACCTTTGTCGTGGTCCTCATGCCGAGACTGTTAAAGAATGCAAATACTTCAAACTTTTAAAATTTTCAGGAGCTTATTATAAAGGTGATGCCAAAAATAAAATGCTGCAAAGAATTTATGGTGTATGCTTTGAAAATGAAGAAGATTTAAACGAACACTTAGCTATGCTTGAAGAAGCTAAACAACGTGACCACCGGAAACTTGGGAAAGATTTAGGTATCTTTATGTTCTCTGATTTGGTCGGTAAAGGACTTCCTATGTGGTTACCTAACGGTTTTATTGTTCGTCGTGCCCTTGTTGATTACATTACGGATAAAGAACTTTTGCATGGTTACAAACATGTTATGACACCTTCTTTAGGAAGTGTCGAACTTTATAAAACAAGTGGTCACTGGGATCACTATAAAGAAGATATGTTCCCTGCCATGGAACTTGATAATGAATCTTACGTTTTAAGACCTATGAATTGCCCTCATCACATGATGATGTTTAAAAATTCTTTACATTCTTATCGGGACCTTCCTTTACGTATTGCAGAAATTGCCAATGATTTTAGATATGAAGCCAGTGGAGCTGTCTGTGGTATTGAAAGAACGAGAGCTTTTACTCAAAATGATTCTCACATTTTCTGTACAAAAGACCAAATAAAAACCGAATTTAAAGCGGTTATTGATTTAATCTTAGATGTTTACAAAGATTTTGGCTTTAAAGATTATCGTTTTCGTTTATCTTTAAGAGATAAGAAGGATACCGAAAAGTATTTTGGCAATGATGAATTATGGGCAAAAAGCGAGCAAGAACTAAGAGAAGTCTTAGAAGAAATTCATGCTGATTATTATGAAGCAGAAGGGGAAGCTGCCTTTTATGGTCCAAAACTGGATGTGCAAGTCAAAAGTGCCATTGGTCATGATGTAACGTTATCTACCGTACAACTTGATTACCAACTTCCGGAAAGATTTGATTTAACTTACGTTGATGAAAATGGTGAAAAACAAAGACCAGTTGTTATTCACCGCGCTATTTTAGGCTCTCTAGATCGTTTTATTGCTTTCTTACTTGAAGAAACGAAAGGCGTCTTACCTTTATGGTTAGCCCCTTTAATGATAAATATCATTCCTGTTAATACGGAGTATCACCTTGATTATGCTAAAAAAATAGAAAGTCTTCTTTTAAAAGAACATATTCGCGTAGACCTTGATAGCCGAAATGAAAAATTAGGCTATAAAATGCGAGAATCTGTGATGAAAAAAATCCCTGTTACTTTGATTTTAGGTCAAAAAGAAGTGGATGAGAATTTGCTTAGTTATCGGGAATACGGCAGTGAAGAAACACATACACTTACTTATGGAGAATTTATTTCTTATTTAAAAGAAAGGATAGAAAATAAAAAATAATGAAAATACCTTCTTTTATAGAGCAGTATTTCATTTTAGAAAATTTAAAAGAGTGCCTAAAGGATGTCTTTGTGACACCACACTTTTCTTTAAGACAGCAAGAACTAAAACCCACTTTGGTATGGCAAGAGGTTAAAACGACTAAAAATAACATTTTGATAACATTTTATCTTATGGATGAAACGCATAGTTTACAAATTTGTTTTTCTTATTTAAATAACAGACTATTAAAAATAGACAGTCGTTATATTGATTTAAATAATCTTTTAAGCGAATCTATTTTACTTAGCTATGTCAATTCTGAGTGTTGTACAGAAAAAATCGTGACTTTGACAAACAAAGAAAGAGAAGTAAGAAACTATTATTTAGGCGGAAATTTATGCTGCTCTTTAGTAAAAGAAGATGGCCTTTTATTAGAGAAAGCTTACTACGATAATAAGCAAAAAATTAGCTGGGATTACTACAAGGAAAAATCTCCAGCCTTAAAATTAACAAAAAGAGCTTTTGAAAGAAATTATAAAAATAAACGGAAAGAAGTGATAACATGAATGTAGGTTCTTCTTGTATCTTACTTATTGGTAAAGAAAAAACCAGTGTGATTCCTAAGGTGAAAGGACGTGAATATCATCTTCACTACTATTTGGAGCAAGCTAAGAAAAATAAATATTTACGTAAAATCATAGGACGTTTTGATTTAACTTTTTTAGCTGATAATTTGGCTTATGTTCCTGAGACAATTGTTAAAGCCTTAGTTAAAGATGGCTATATTGTTTTACATAACCAAGCTCCTCAAGTACTTACGCCTACCAATACCTATGTGGGGTACGGACCTAAAAGCATCACACCTTATCAAAAAGAAAAACTAAAAGAGTTAGAAAGTCTTTCCTATCATTTTTTAGATTTTGGTCTTTTAAATACTTTAGATGAATACGAAAGCTTAATGCTCATGAGTGATTGTACTTTAAAAGAAGATGAGTTTATCGCATCTTATTTAGAAAGTGTTGAAGTGCTTGATAATGTGCTTAAAAAATAAAAAAAAGACTATACTCTTTTAAAGATTATGGTATAATGATTCTTGAAAGCAGATGAAAGATAAGTAATAAAAATATTTTAGTAAAGAAAGACTGTGGTGGATGCAAACAGTTCTAAAAGTTTTTATGAATCTCCTTTCTAGTGAAATGAAACATTTCCGGGATATCCCGTTATCGAAAATAAGTGAAAAAAAGGATGGCACCGTCTTATAGACTCCTTTTAAGATGGTCCATTCTTTTTTTGAAAGGAAAAGAACATGTTTACTCAAGAAGAATATGCATTTTACCGCCAATTACCTATTTATAAAAGATCACTTCTTTTAGTGCATCATCTTTTTAAAGGTAAAAAAGATAAAGCAGATACCAATTATATGAATCATTTAAATCATGTGAGTCGAGACTTTAAAACCGACCGTAAAAAGTCCTTAGGACTTATGCATGATGTTTTAGAAGATACGCCTACAACCGAAGAAGACTTAAGACTTCTTGGGTATGACGAAAAATTTATTACAACTTTAAAAGTTCTTACGAAGACAACTAAAAATTATGATACATATATTGAGACAATTTTAAAGAGTAACGATAAAGACGCGATGGAAATAAAAATTAAAGATTTACTTCATAATTTAGATTTAACGCGTTTAAAAAAAATAACGGAAGTGGATATCAAAAGAGCTCGTAAATATCTCAGGGCTTATACACAAATAATAGAAAAATTGGAAGGTGAAGAAAATGATAGATATTAAATTAATTCGTGAAAATAAAGATTTTGTAAAGGAAAATATTAAAAAGAAATTTCAAAATGAAAAACTAGGTTTAGTGGATGAAGTTTATGATTTAGATAAAATATTCCGAGAAACTCAAACTAAGAAGGATACGTTAAAAGCCTCTAAAAATAAATTAAGTGGGGCCATCGGTAAACTTATGAAAGAAAATAAGACGGAAGAAGTCACACAAATCAAAGAAGAGATTGCTAAATTAAGTGAAGAAATTGAAGCCTTAGAAGAACGTCAAGCTAAGTGTGAAAAAGAAATAAGAGAAAGAATGCTTATTATTCCCCAAATTATGGACCCATCTGTTCCTATTGGTAAAGATGACAGTGAAAATGTCGAAGTTCAAAAATTTGGTGAACCGAATGTGCCTAGTTATGATATTCCTTACCATGCTGATATCATTGAATCTTTTCATGGTATGGATAAAGATGCGGCTGGAAGAACAAGTGGTCAAGGTTTTTACTATTTACTCGGTGATATTGCTCGTCTTCATGAGGCGATGCTCGCTTATGCTAGGGACTTTATGATTCAAGCTGGTTTTACCTATGCAATCCCACCTTTTATGATCCATAGTGATGTGGTAACAGGCGTTATGTCTTTTCCTGAAATGGAAGCGATGATGTATAAAATAGAAGGGGAAGACCTTTACCTTATTGGGACGAGTGAACACAGTATGATTGGTAAATTTAAAGACCAAATTATTAAAGACAGTGAACTTCCTATTTGCATGACAAGTTATTCGCCATGCTTTAGAAAAGAAGGCGGTTCCCATGGCCTTGAAGAACGTGGTTTATACCGCGTTCACCAATTTGAAAAACAAGAAATGATTGTTATTTGTGAACCAGAAGAAGCGATGGACTGGTATAACAAGATGTGGCGTTTAACTGTTGAATTCTTTAGAAGTCTTGATGTTCCTGTTCGTCAACTCGAATGTTGTTCGGGTGATTTAGCTGATTTAAAAGTAAAATCTTGTGATATTGAAGCATGGAGTCCAAGACAACAAAAATATTTTGAAGTTGGCAGCTGCTCTAATTTAGGAGATGCTCAAGCAAGACGTCTTGGCATTCGCAAAAAAGGTGAAAAAGGAACGTATTATTTAAATACGCTTAATAATACAGTTGTCGCCACTCCAAGAGGACTTATTGCTGTTTTAGAAAATAACTACCAAGAGGATGGTTCTGTTAAAATTCCAAAAGTATTACAACCATACATGGGTGGCTTAGAAGTTATTAAAAGAAAATAAAACGAAAACTTTAGTGTCTAAGAAACATTAAAGTTTTTTAAATATCTGTTGGATTAATAGGATGGATTTTTCCATTACAGTTTTCTTCTAAACAATCAAAACAAGGTTTT
>CAKOOQ010000004.1 GCA_934098555.1 uncultured Bacilli bacterium | reverse complement strand
ATACCGATGGCTAGACTGATGATTGTCCGAAGATACTCTAAGCCTACTTTCTTCTCGGTAAATAATTTTTTAGCTACTTTATCTTTAAGTAACGGAAATTTAATTTTCTCTTTTGTTGTCATTATCTATCTCCTTTCTTTTAAAATGTTCTTTTGTACAAAAGTAGGCCTTATTCTACATAAAAAAAATTCATTTGCAACCGATTCGACAAAACATGCTAAAAAAAGAACCTATCAAAGATTCTTTTCGGTATTCTCAAGAGATTTTAAATCTACCTTATTGATAGAATCAAAGCGCTTGGTTATTTTTTCAGTCGTGCTATGGATATCTTTCACATCTTTACTTACTGTATCAATACTTCTTGATAATTTATCCCATCTTTCCTTATATCTTGAAAATTCAACAGCCAATTTGTTGAGTTCTATTTGAATAATTTTAGCGTATTTATCTCGTTCTATATTTTTAATAATCATCGCGATAGTAGTTAAAGTACTCATAAGAGTAGTTGGAGAAGTTATCCACACTCTTTTTTTGTAAGCTTCTTTAAGTAAATCAGAATGATAGGCATTTAACTCGGCAAAAATAGCCTCTGCTGGTAAAAACAAAATAGCCTGACTGGCAGTTTCTCCAGCAATGATATACTTACTGGCAATCGCTTCAATATGTTTTTTAACATCGCTTTTAAATAATTTGGTTGCTACATCGCGTTCTTCCTTCGATACGTTTTTATCTATCATCCTTTCATAGTTTTCTAAAGGAAATTTAGAATCAATACACATCATGCCTAAGGGTTTTGGTGCATAAATAACCGCATCCGCGATAAAACCATTGGACATATGCTTTTGCAGCTCGTAAATATGAGAATTGTTTTCCCCAAAAACATTAGCCAAAATATAATTTAAGTTAACTTCCCCAAAAATACCACGTGTTTTTTTATCCGTTAAAACGCTTTGTAAAGAAACGATATCACTGGATAAAGAATCAATCTTTTTTTGGGCTTCATCAATTTTAGAAAGGCGTTCTAAAACACTTGAAAAAGTTTTATTTGTTTTTTCAAAGTTTTCATCAATACGTGTATTAACTTTTTCATTAATATCAAAAAGACGTCTTTCAACGCGATCATTTAAAAGACTGAAATCTTCTTTTAAGCTTCTTGAAAAATCATATTTAAAATCCCCTAGTTCTTTAATCATATTGGTTTCTAATTTACCAAGACGCTCGGTGATTATAGTATCGTCATGTCTATTTTGATTGAGTTTATGGATTAAAAAGAGTATCAATAAAATTAACAAAATGAATAAACCTATAATAATAAATTCCATATTAAATCATCCCTTTTACGTACTCTTATTATATCAGAACGTTCTTTATTTTACTATTTTAAAAAAACGCCTTTCCTTAAAAGACGATTTTTTTATGATAGCACCTGCGTCACATTATAACCTAGAAATTCTAACATATTGACAGCTTTTCTACTATGAATACCTTTATGACACGTAATATAGTAAGCTTCTTTTTTATTTAAATAGTGGTCATGATATAGCATCAATTTTTGATATGGAATATTTATAGCGTCAGGATAGTGTCCCATCGCATAATCTACTCCTCTTGATACATCAATTAAAGTTCCCATACTCTTATGATACTCACTTATATATATTCTTTTCAAACCCCTCACCTAATATAAGGTATGCTAAATAAAAAAATAGCCTTATTATAAGGGCCTATTAATCATCATAAAATAATTCATCTGGGGTAATCTTAAAAATATCAGCCATTTTGACAGCCATAAAATAATAAAGACGACGACGCTTATTTTCTATCTGTGAATAATAAGCCGGGCTAATTCCCAATTTTTTAGCCATGTCTTTACATGACATGCCTCGTCGTATTCTTTTGTTTTTAAGTTTTCGATAAACATTAGCCATTTTTCGTGCTCCTTCTGTAAAATTATACCACACTTTATCACTTATACCCACTAAAAACCGAATAATTAAATTTCCGATGCTTAAATTAGTGGTAGGTGATGAAAAATGAATTTTACAAGATTAAAAGAATTAAGGACCTACGAAGGCTATACACAACAAAATATCGCGGATATCTTACATGTCCAAAGAGCGACTTATGCTGGATGGGAAACGGGTAAAGATATCATGCCCCTAAGACAATTAAATAAAATTGCCAACAATTATAAAGTCAGTATGGATTACGTTACAGGCTTATCTGATAATGATAAAAAGATGCATTCTAAAATTAATGATGACATTGATATCACGACCGTTTCTGAAAATTTGAAAGCAATCCGAAAAAAGAAGCACTTAACCCAAACAGAGGTAGCCACTTCTCTTCAGACAACTCAATCAAATATTCATAAATACGAAACAGGTAAATGTCTTATTACCACTATGTATGCTTTAGAATTTGCTAAACAATTTTCGTGCAGTTTAGATGAACTACTCGGAAGAAAATAGTAGAGATACCGTTCTCTACTTTTTTAAAACATTTTATCAACACCTTTAGGAACTTTATCTTCCACGATGGTTTTAATAATTTTATCTTCTCTTTCTTTGGAAACATCCTTACCGGTCATTTTGCTTAGTGTATGAATAACATCTCGTAAAGTGGCTTCATCTTTCATATTTCCTTTTTGTAATTTTTCGGCTAAAGACAAAATAGTATCCTTATCTACTTTTGTCTTTTTTTCCACTTTTTTAAAGAAACTATCTTTAAATTCCATAAAATACCTCCTAGTAGTATCTTATGTTATTTATAGGTTTTACTTTCCTCTAAAAAAAGATCATCCGGTTTTAATTTAAATATAGCCGCGATTTCTTTGGCCATGTCGTAATATAAACGTCTGTTATTATGTTCTATTTGCCAATAATAAGATTTACACACACCAAGTTTTTCTGCCATATCTAAATAGGTATAGCCATGTTCTTGTCGTAATTTTTCAAGTTTTTCATGAACAAGATGTTTCATTTTATTATTCCTCACTTCTGTTTTTAAATTTAAGAATAATTGGTGTTCCCGTTAAATCAAAATTTTCCCGGAGTTTATTTTCTAAATAACGTTCATAACTAAAATGAACAAGACCTTTGTCATTCACATAGAAGGTGAATTTAGGTGGCTCGCTTGCCTCTTGATTTATAAAGTATATTTTTAAACGTCTTCCTTTATAAGATGGAGCTTCATGAAGACTTGTTGCTTCATGAATAACATCATTTAATAAAGAAGTTTTAATCGTTTTATGATAGTTTTCGTAAGCGTCAATTATCTCAGGCATTAATGTTCCTACCCTTTTTTTAGTTTTTGCAGATAAGAAAACGACTTTAGCAAAAGGAGCAAATTGAAATTCGTACTTCAAAAGCTCTTTCCATTCTTTTATCGCTGTATTACTATCATTTACTGTATCCCATTTGTTGACAGCAATCACAAGAGCTTTTCCTTGTTCTAAAGCCATACCCGCAATATGTTTATCATGTTCGATAATTTTTTCTTCAGCATTTAAAACAAGAACACACACATCACTTCGTTCAATAGCTTTTAAGCTTCTTAAAAGACTGTACTTTTCAATGTTTTCGTAAATACGACCTCTTTTACGAATACCTGCAGTATCAATCATAGTATACGTTTTGCCATGATAATTAAACCTTGTGTCGGTTGCATCTCTTGTTGTCCCCGCTACATCACTTACGATAGCTCTTTCTTCATTTAATATGGCATTCACTAAACTACTTTTACCGACATTAGGTCGGCCTATCAAACAAAATTTACATGTGTCATCCTCTATAACCGTTTCTTCTTTTAAGTCATTTGTCACCGCATCCAAAAGTTCTCTTAAACCAATTTTATGAGCCGCCGATACACCAAAAATATTGTCAAAACCAAGTTCATAAAAGCGATATATTTCTTCTTGGCGTTGTTTATTATCTAATTTATTTGCCACAACAAAAACATCTTTTTTAGACTTTCTAAGTAAATCCCGAATCATATAATCACTTTGATTAAGTTCTGTTTTGCCATCGACAACAAATAAAACTAAGTCAGCTTCATCAATCGCGTACTGGGCTTGAGCTAAAATATCTTCTTTAAAATTTTCGCTTCCCAGTTCAAGTCCTCCCGTATCAATGAGATAAAAAGATTTATCATTATGTTTTACAATACCATAAATACGGTCTCTTGTCACACCTGGTTCATCCATAATAATAGAACGTTCTTCTCTTAAAAAACAATTAAATAAAGAGGATTTCCCTGTATTTGGTCTTCCTATTAAGCATACTGTTTTCATTTACTTCACCTCTTTTTACAAGCGCTTTTATTCTAACAATTTTTTTTATTTTTGTAAACCTATGGACATTCTTTTGCCGGTCTTTTCACACAATTATTGCTTAAAGGGTCTTCACTAGAAGTACATTCACGAAAAGAGTCACACGCATCGGTTAACTCCGCATCATCTTCTTCGTAATAAGCATAAGCCCGGTTGTTTTTTAAATATAAATGAATTTTCTTACCATCCATAGCTTCACTATTTACCGGATTTAAAACGTAACTACCTTCATTATCCGTTTCTTTTTTAATTAAGCCTTGACTCACAAAAAAACCAACGGTTTTGGTAATATAACATGAACCATCTTTCGTTTTTCTTAATTGGCTTGGATGGTCATCGCCCCAACTTTTAGCATTTTGCAAAATCATATCAACTTTCTCACAATACATATCTTTTTTAACATTATAAGATACCTTCATTGCACTTGGAACGGCTATCACAGCAATTAAAGCAAGAAGGGCTATAACCGCGAGTAACTCCACAAGTGTAAAACCTTTTTTCATTTTGATACACCTACCTTATTACTATTTTAACACAAAATTATTTTATTTCATCATTATTCGTAAAGTACGAATAGCTTGTTTTTCTATACGTGATACTTGGGCTTGACTAATATTTAAAGAGGCGGCAATTTCTACTTGTGTTTTGCCAATTAAGTAACGATCTAGCAAAATTTTCTTTTCGCGGTCTTTTAATTTTTGTAAAGCTTTTTTTAAAAGAATTTTTTGATCCCTATTTTCATCCGCGACATGTTTATCTTCAAGTTGATCAAAAAGATAAATATCATCTTTACCATCACTGTAGACAGGTTCATAAATACTAGCCGGTTCTTTCAAAGAATCTAAAGCCATCGAAATTTCATAAAAAGACAAATTAAGTTCTTTACTAATCATTTCATAAGAGGGCTCATGGCCAAACTTTTGTAAATAACCTTCTTTAAATTTCAAAATATAATAAGCCATTTCTTTAGTACTTCTACTGATGCGGATTGAACTTTGATTGTCTCTTAAAAAGCGTCTAATTTCGCCGGTAATTAAAGGTATCGCATACGTACTTAACTTTAAGTTGTAAGACATATCAAAATTATCAATAGCCTTAATAAGACCGACAACGCCCACTTGAAATAAATCGTCTAAATTCACGTTGTAACGTCGAAAACTTCTTAAAGAACTTAAAACTAATTTTAAATTTCCTTCAATCAGGCGTTCTTTTACGGATTCATCTCCACTTTTTAATTTAATAAAAAGATTTTTTTGCTCTTCTTCGGTTAAAACAAGTAAACTATTTGTGTTTACTCCCGTTAATTCCACCTTGTATTTTGCCATAAAACCTCCTTATAAGGTTTATGGTTTATTTTTAAATATTTCATACAAAAAGCCTAAGATTTACCGTTTATCTAAGGCTTCTAAGGCTTCTTTTAAAGTTTTCACAGCCACAATTTGAATATCATAATTTTTTTCATTTTTCACTTTAATGGCTTCCTCATAATTTTCTTCCGGAACGAAAAACACTTTAGCTTTTTTCTTAACCGCCCCGATTAATTTATAACGGACACCCCCAATTTCACCAACGTTACCATTAATATCAATCGTTCCCGTTCCCATCACAATTGCCCCTTTTGTAATATCATTTTCACTTAAAGAGTTATAAATAGCTAGGGCCATCATTAGTCCCCCCGATGGGCCCGATTCACTTTCTTTCATTTCAATAACCGCCTTAGGTTGTTCTTCATACTCATAAGTAACCGCTAGGACCACACCTACTTTAGGCTCACCATTTAAATTATAAATTGTAGAAGAAACTTCTTTTTCTTCATTATCTCTTAAAATAGTCATTCTAATGATATCGCCGTCTTTATGTGTCGAAACAATATTTTTTAAATCGGTCGTATTTTTAATTGATTTGCCCTCAACACTCAAAATAATATCTAAAAGCTTTAGATCTGTCTTAGCATGGGTATCAATATGGGTGACATGAACCACTTCTTTTGCAATTAAAACATCTTTCCCAGCTTCTTTATAAGCTGAAATAATCGCTCCATCAATAGATTGCTGAGTCAAAATTTTATCGGCTTCAAAGGTTTCATCAAAGCTTTCATTACTATAAGTAATTTCTGATTCAGAAACGACATCCCAATCGGGTATTATATAAGATAACAGAAGAAAAGGAAGACTTCCTCTTACGACACTGACATAACTCATGCCTAAAACACCATCATGGGTATACCCCTCTGACACACTCACTCTTTTTGATAAATCCACCATTCCTCCTGGCGTATATACTTTATAGGGAAGTTCTATTCTAAAAACAAGAACAATCGCGAGTAAAACACCTAGAAACTTCCCATTTTCTTTAAAAAAAGTTTTTATTTTTTGACGCATTTTTTATCCTCCTTATGTCATCTTACAAAAAATAATCCAAAGTATACCAGAATAGATATATTTTTTTGTTATCAACATAAATTGTACTATGAAACAAAACAAATTGCCATTATTACTGTTAACTTTAATAACTTTTTTTATTTTTAAAAATAATATTCTTATTCAAAAGATGGTTTTAGCAAGCTGTGAACTATTTATTTTGAAGCTCTTTCCTTCTCTTTTTCCTATGATGATTTTAACCGATTTGTTTTTATATTTTGATTTACCTTTACTGTTTGAAAGAAAAATGGGTTCTTTTTTTAAAAAACTTTTACATGTTAGTTCTAATGGCTTTTTTATTTTCTTAATATCTTTGTTTTCGGGGACACCAGCAAATATCTATGCCTTAAAAACGCTTTACTTACAAAACAACATAACCAAAAAAGAAGCCGAACATTTATTAAAATTTATTTTCTTTTCGAATCCTTTATTTTTATACACGATGCTTTCTTTAATTTTCCCCCATAACTTAAAAGATACTCTAACTCTGATTTTTCTTCCTTATTTTGTAAATACTTTACTAGGCATTTTAAGTCCTTCTTTAAATAAAGATACCATGCTTACGTTTTCAAAAGTGAAAGAATCCTTGGGAACTTATTTATCAAAAAGCATTCTTAAAGCCATGAATACTCTTTTACTTATTTTAGGTTGTGTCTGTCTTTTTTATCTTTTAGATGCCATAATAAACCCTTGGCACTTTCCTTTCTTAACAGGCTTTTTAGAAATATCTTCGGGTTTAAAAAGTCTAATTGGCTCATCTTTAAATCTTAAATTAAAGAAAATCCTAGCCTATTTTTTTATCAGTTTTGGGGGATTATCCATCCATTTACAAGTAAAAGGCATTTTAAGTGAAACAAACATTTCTTATCTTTCTTTTTTAAAAGGCAGAATTTATGAATTTTTAATGGGCATTCTTATTCTTATTTTGTGGTAAGAAAAAAGACTATTTCTAGCCTTTTTATAAGCCACCACCAGCGCCAAATGAATCTAATTCTTCTTGGGTAGCAATAATGTTGATTCTCATTCGTCTATTACCACAAACAAATAAAGCTTCTCCTTGATTGTAATATTTAATACTATCTTTCTCACTGTCATTTAAATCAATTAATTTAGATAAATCATCAACAGCCTGTTTTTTCATTCCCATAATAAGATAATAAGAAGCATTATCAAATATAGCTTTACCATGCATAATAATACTTGGTGCTGCAAAGTCGGTTGGTTGTTGAGTAACAATAATTGTTCCCGTATTATATTTTCTACTACGTCTTTGAATTTGGGCTAAGAATTCGGCCCCTAATTCATTCTTCGTCGATAATAAAACGTGGGCTTCATCAACATACATAACCGTATTAACGGTTGGATCAAGGCATAAGCCCCAAGCGTATTTTAAAATGTTAAAGAATAACGCATTTCGAACATTTTCATCGGCCGTCATTAACTCTTTAATATTAAAGACAATAAAATCACTATGAATATTTAAGGTCGTATGGCCCGTAAAATAATAACGAAGTTCTTTTACTAAAGGTCTTACTTTAAGCTCAAGTCTTTCCATAACATCTCTTTCATGTGTTTTTTCGGTCATCGATAAAAGTCTTCCTTTTATAGTGGCATACACATCATCAAATGTTGGGTAATCTTCACTTGAAAATTTACTATAATCCGTATCATAATCTATTTTATAACGTTTATAGGTGTCTTGGACAACTTCACTAAACATTGTTAAGACATCTTCTTCAATATCAGGACTATAGTACTTCATAAAAGCTTTTAGTTGTTGGATGGTTCTTGTTAACACGGTATAACCAAGGCCTTGACTAATTTCTTCAGGATCGGCATCAATAACAATTTCAAGGGGATTTACCATACCGAATTCCCCACCTTTACCAAGATCTAGAAAGTCTCCGCCCATATTTGTCGTCATCTCCCCAAGTTCCCCTTCAGGATCGATACAGACAAGCTTGTATTCATTACGAATATGACTACGAAGCAAAAGTTTCGCCGCGGTCGATTTACCAGAACCAGAAGAACCAAGAATAATAATATTAGCATTATTACGGTTATTTTCTTTTTTAATTTGATATAAAAACTGGTTGAATAAAACAACACCACCTGAAAAATCAACACCAAATAAAGTACTATTTCCTGGATCTTTGATACTGTCAAAGATAAATGGGTACATGGCCGCAATGGTTGGCGATGGAATAGGTGTTCCTATACGGTCTTCCACATCTTGTTTAGGAAAAATAGGAATCATAGATTTCAAGACTTTTTCCTGTTCAAACATCAAAGAGATACCCCGCATACCTAAAGCATCTAAATAATTTCTTAGCTGCATCTTTTTATTTTCCATATCATCTTTTGTATCAGCAGAAATTAAGATATGAAGTTGAAAATCATATATTCTTGACTGTGTTGATACAAGCATGGAAATAAATTGTTCCAAAGATTCATAATCTTGCCGAATTCTTTCTTGAATCGTTTTATCTCGTTCATTTTGATAACGCATCTTTAAATCGGCAATTTCTTTATTAATCATTCTTTGTAAAGTTGATAATTCAATTGGAATATGTTTGGCAACAATTTTGATACCACTTAAATTAGTTAAGTTAGCTAAATATCCTTGATCAATAAATTTAGGATAACTAACAATGGTTAGAATCGTACAATACTTACCACTCATCATAAATTCTGTTGGTTTAAATTCTACTCCTTTTGGAGCTATTTGAGCTTTTATATTCATCGTACACCTACCATCCCACTAAAAGTTGTGGAAGAACCACCATTAAAGAAATTATCTAAAATAACTCTTAAATCATTATTACTTGTTTGTTGGCTATTTAAGCCACAGTTAGCTAAATTACTAATTAAAGTATGAAGACGTTTTTGAATAACATCCATCTTCTTTTCTTTAAATAAAATGTAATATTCGGTATCAACAACATTATACTCAGCACTCATAAACATATTGGCTTTATTAATATCTTCTTGAACCAGTTTACGTGTGATAGCATTTGTGGCCCTGTTAAACTGAATTTGTAATTGAGATAAATACACATTAATATCCACAGGACGATCGGCTACCACAAGCCAAAATTCAAAGTTAATTGCATTATAAAAATTTCTTAACTGATAAATAACGTTATCCCTTGTTCCAGCATCCAAAATGAAAATGTTTTTAGGAGCAATTTTAACTCCCGTGACATATTCACCATTTTCAAGTTGAATCATACCATTCATTATATTTTTAAGTGGTACCCAATCTTCTGACCACTTACTTGCTATTTCTTCTTGTTTATTCTTCGCCATCTTTAATACACCAGCCTTTCCAATAATACCTCTTTCTTCCCATTGTAAATGTCACAATGTTTGTAATTAACTGCAAAACATTATGATAGTTTGGTACCGGAATAACAAGAAAACCCGATACCAAAGCAGGCATTAAAACAATGATAGCCGTTGTAAAATTCATACCTTGAAATATCCATAATAGTATTAATGTAATACCACAGCCTGTTCCAAATATGGCCAAATCAATCCAAGTAAAGAAGCCAAGAATAAGTTTTGACTTCTTTGTATTGGCAGGTATTAAATATTGATTCATATAAATTTACCCCTTTTCTATTATTTATTGATATCCTTAATTGCATCAATAAGTTTGTCTGTATCAGATTTAGAACGTGTAACACCAACGCCACCTTTACCACTGACAGATCCAGTTTCTTTAAGTTGATCACGAGCATTTTTATATCTTTCATCGTAGATTTTATCATATGTACCCGTTGTTTCACGTGAGTAAGTTCCATCTGCTAAATTTTTAGCAAAATCGCTAGTAGATTGTTCCCATTCAGCTTTGAAATCCGTAACATCTTTAAATTGTTCGTTTGTAATTCGTCTGAAATATAATTCGTCCCGTAAATCAGCATCAGACATTTTTAAGAAAACAGCACCATCCATGCCATTATTTTTTGCAGCAAAATCATCAATAAATTTGTCCCAGTTCTTAGATAATTCAGAAGCTTGTTTTTGGGTTTTCAATCCACGAACTATATTTGCATCAGTAGAACGGTTCATCAAATCATCCACGTATTTATTATAAATACGATTGTATTCTGGATCAGATTTCTTAATGTCTAATCTAACAGCTTCATTATCAGCTTTAGTTCTAGCTTCTTCATATATTTTTGAGAATTTTGAAGAGTTTCGAATATCATTCGATATAGCATCAAATTGCGTTCCATTGGCAAGATCATTATATAAAGTTGTATAAAATTTGCTTCTTTTGTTATCCTTTCTTTCATAGTTGTTAATAAATTTATTAGCATCTTCGACAGCACTTTTTTCGACAGATTTACCAAAAGAATTTGTTAATCTATCAGAAATACTTCTACCGCCAAGTAGACCTTGTTCGGCATTATAGCCATAATAACTTTTGAATGTTTTATCTCTTTGCGTAGTAAATTGACTGCCACCTGTTTTAAAGCCACCAGCAAAACCTTGTTTCATGGCTGCCCATGTATTTACATCCTTATTTAACACACCTGTTGCCATACCACCTAATGAACCAGATACTGCGCCAATTCCCTTATTCAATACATTGCCAATAGGTCCTCTTGCTTTTAATTTATCCGTAATTCCAAGTTTTAAGTTACCAGTATCAATTCCTAATACATCGCTTATCAATTTAGGTGCTTGTTTAGCAAAGGCAAAAACACCCATAATTACAACGGCCAAAGCAAGTTTGCCGGTAGAGCTATCTGTCCATAAATCCATTAAAGTGTTATTTGTTGTGATAGCATTTATAAAATAAATCACTATATACATCAAAGCAACTCTCACAAAAACTTCAAAATAAACAGAAAGTGTTTGTTTAAGCCATTTATCAAAAGTGCTTTTTTTGCTTGGAATTATTCTTAAAATAATAGGAATCGGTGCTAAAAGTTGATAAAAAGCAAATTTTACAACACGCAAACCTAAATCTAAGGTGAAAGACAATAAAACATAAATTAAAAAGACACCTGCCGCAGTTGATATAAGAGGCCGATATGTTATCACGGTATTTACCCCATCTATAGAAACACCATTAGAAACTGCATTAGACATAGTAGAAGGTATTGACATCCATAAGCCTTTTTTTAATATTTCTTCTTTAAGGCCATACCAGTTATATCCTCCTTCAAGAGTTGGATTTAAATTTTCAGGATTTAAAAAAGCGTTTAAAACCGTAAAAGATACATAATCACCAAAACGTATCAGACTCTCTTCATTTTCTTTTATAGAATCACTGTCAGAAACGTCAATAACATCTGAGCCTAAAATAACAGCTCCTAGTAAATTGGATGATAAGACAAAATTTTGCATACGATAGGCATAGCTAAATATACTTGGCATAAGGCCTAAAAGAACAAGAGAAACCACAAGATTGGAAGCAATTTTGCCTACTCCCTTATCCCCTTTTGTCAATTTATCTGGATCTACAATAGCATTTAATAAAGCATAAACTAGATAAAATAACATGAACACACCAAGAATAGCATAAATGCGTCTAGCAAATCCAGCAAAAAAATCATCAGTAAAAATTTGTGCGGTGGCTAGCTTCATAAATAATTGATAGCACTGAGCAGCACACCAATAAACGGTTTGGTCTAGCCATAATAAAAACATATGAATTGCATTGTTAAACCAGCCTAGAACAGAAAAACCTGTTAAAAACATATAAAACACCTCCCTTAACTACCAATTCCACATGTTGAAATATCATAGACGCCAAATAAATTAAATAAAATATCTAAAAGTAAAGGTACAAAGAAGACTATAACACCAGTAATCATTCTTTTGATAGTTCTTTGGTTTGTTTTTTTTATATCATCTTGACTAGAGGCAGCGATGGCCTTTATATAGTCAATGGTTGATAAAATGATAACCATAGCTGGAGCTAAAATTCTAATACCTAAAAATAAATCTTGTAAAAATTGCCCTAAATCATTAAATTCATCACTATTATTCTTTTTAAATATCTTTTTACATGACACATCAGCATCCGTATTCAAATTAGGACCGGCTCCAGGATATGGATCTTCTGAAGGCATATGATCACTTGATGATGATGTATCGTTTCCTGTTGACAAGTTAGAACAACTCCTTGGCATGATGGACCACATTCCCATATTAAGTGAATTAACAACATTACTTTCTACAGACTCTTTTGTATACCAACCACTTGTTTCATTTGTTTTGGTTCTAGTACCCGTATTAATTATATAATATTGATTATCATTTTTTAAAACAATACCTATGTAATGAGTGCCATCTGTAAAAATACTATTAGAATTAACAGATGCCAAAACCGATCTATTACTAGAAAGAGCCGTATCAATAGCACTTAACGTACTATCAATTCTTTCTACATCCATATTAAATTCATCTTTAACATCAGGTGCTTTTATAATTGTATCATAACGTGCACTTTGAGCCATCGATTCATAATGTTCACATAAATAACTTGAGATATCAGTTGGTTTATAATCCAGTCCATAACTTTTTAAAATTGACGCGATTGTTAAAGGAAAACAACCGGCACTTTTCAAATTACGTGTGCCCGTACAATATTTAACGTCCGCATAATCAGCAGCAAAATAAGTATTTATATTACTTTCAGAAATTTTTTGACAGTCTTCAGCATTAACATTTAAAATCAAGCAAAAGAAAGTAAATAATACAAACAACTTTTTTTTCATAATTTCACGCTCGTTTTCATCTTAAATTATACTAGAAATACTACTTTATAACAAGAAAAAAATGTAACTCTAACAAATTACATTATTATGTACAACTGCTAACATTCCAGACACATTTAAAGCAGTTTTGATAATTAGATTCATATTCGCTATTACTCCAACCATCAACCAAGCTGAAAACAAAGTCAATAACAGCTGGTAAAAAGAAAATACAAACACCGGCAAGAATACGGAATAAAAGAGAACGTAAGGATTTTCTTAATTCATCATCTTTGGCACCCGTAACAGCTTTAAAAAAATCGAGCATACCAAAGATGATAATCACAATAGGAATCAAAATTTTAGCTAAGCGAATAAGATGACCGATAAAAACAAAAGTGGGTTTTAAGCCTTCACAATAATTAACCGTACCCGTTGCCTCTTCTTTCCCTTCGTTTGCTAGTAAAACAACTTCACTATCATAAGACTTATTTAAATTTGTCACAATAATATTATCAGACGTTATCTCTGTGGCACTGGCACTATTTGTTCCAAAAAAGAAACCTAACATAACAACTAAAAATAAATATTTAAATTTCATCTTTTTACACCTACTTACATTTTCGAACATTAAGAACACATTTTTGGCAAGCATTGAATGTTCCTTTAACATTGGCAAAGTCACTTATAAGTGAGAAAACCAAACTAACAAGAGTTGGAATTAAGAAAATGGCAACACCCGCAATAATCCTAAATAAAAGGCTATGTGCCGACTTTTTAATTTCATCATCCTTAGAACCAACAACAGCTCTAAAAAAATCAACAGAACCATAAATAATAATAATAATCGGAATAACAATTTTAACAATTAAAACAATATTTCCTAAAAATTGTAAAGGTTCTTTTAGCTTAGTACAATAGCCAAGGTCATCTTTAGCCTCTTCTTTAGTACCCGTCGTCGTATCACTTGGCACATTATTTGAGCTATTTGTTGAATTCGAATTATTACTTTCATACGTCGAATTATAATAATAGCTATCATCGCCAATAGTAATTTCACTTTTATTTGCTATAATAGCATCTTTTTTTTCTAATTGTTCTCTGGTATAAGTACTGCAACTTCCTTTTTTTGAACACAATACAAATTTATCATTTGACATATAAAAATACATTCTCGTTACGCCGTAAGTTGTTTTATAATATTTTTCTTGAGCTTCTAAACTAAAATAATAAACAATATTTTTATATTCAATTTCTTTTTTACCACTGTTAACAATAAGACCATCTGTATTTTTACTTAACTCGACACAATCGGAAACACTTTGTGTACAAAGTGAATAATTACCATTGTCTTTTTCATAATAATAAGCCGCATTGGCACTTAAGATACTTACGAAAAAAATGGCAATAACAAATAAAAATTTCTTCTTCATTAGCTATTCATCCCTTCTATTTTACAAGATTTGCTGTTACAGCTATTTACATCACAGCTAGAATTTAAAATACACTCTGTACAACAGCAAACATCAACTTTATAATTACTCCAATCATTTAACATATTAAAGAAAAATTGAACAAGCCCTGGAAGTAAGAAGACCAGCACACCCGCAGCAACTCGTACCCCAATAGATTTAAATGACTTTTTTATTTGATCATCTTTCGCACTTGTCACAGCATTATACAAATCCATAATACCAAAAGCAATAATAATTATAGGAATGATGTATTTTGCAAAGGTAACAATAGAGCCAAAAAACTTGGCTACTTTTCTGTACTGTGGCATACTACAGATTTCACCAACAGTTGTATCTTTAACATCGTATTGAACATCACCATCTAAAAAAACATAGCTCACATCATTTAAAATAATTGTGTTATCTAAATCTAAGGCTTTTGCTTCAACTACATTTGGACAGACAATTAGAAAATTAAATAACAATATTAAAAAAAGAATACGTGTTTTTTTCATAAAAATCCCCACTTTTTCAACAAAATAATTATATCAGTAAATAATTAAAAAAACTAGTGTTTTCTAGTTTTCTTCAATATAGCATTCATCAGAATTAGGTTCAAGTAAGCAACTTACACAATTGTCAAATCCCCCAGTACCTCCGCCACCAATGATAGTTTTCGCCCCATCATATATCGTATTAATAATACCAGGAAGTAAGAAAATACCGATACCTACAAAAATACGGATAACAATGGCTTTACCATATTTTTTGGCATCTTCTAGTTTTCCTGAGGTCATAATGTTAAATAAATTAACAAAACCCATGACGATTATAATGCCAGGAACTAATATTTTAGCAATATAAAATAATAAGCCTAAAAATTTAAGAGTCCGCGCAACAGTTGGTGTTGTACAAAAATAAGCCAAACTAATATTACAGTTTTCAGCTTCTTCACATAAAGTTTTGGGGTTAAAGGTTTTATCATGATAATTATCGCGATTTTCATTATCTTCATCAATTTGTGTACCATCTTTTATGGTTTCATCTTCCTCAGATACTAATTTAATTTCTTGATTATAAGGTCTTTTTTTTGAGCTATGAACTTTACATGTACTAGTGCCTAAATTACAACTAATATATAGTGAACCTTGGGCACTACAAGAAGATGCGACGGCAAAATCATCCGTTGCTGTTAAAGTATAGTTTGTCTCGCCACCTTTTTGACTGAATACAGGTTTGCCATTTACAACAGAATACAAAATTCTAGCATAAGTACTTCCTGGAAGGAATCCGGCACTGTCATATTCACAAGTCATACTACTTTCTCCATTATTAATGGTTACATCACTTGAAGATTTTGATTTATCTAAAACCGATTCAAAACAAAAAGCGTTATTATCACATTTTTCATACATAAATACACTTGAATCATATTGACTATAAATATCATATGTATTGGCAGGCAAACCAGGAATACTTGCATATAGTTTTGACGTACAACTTAAAGTACTATCATTATTTTTCAAAAAGTTTCGATAAACAATATTTTTAGAGTTTAAATTGGCATATGTATTATCACCGGTCCATTTTGCTGAAACAGTACCATCACCATTAACTTCGACAATGATGTCAGCCGGTAAAACGGTATTTTGACGTTTGTAATAACACGTTAAATCAGCAGCTTTGACATTTCCCATTAAAAAAAATATTGTAAAAAGTAAAAAAAGTAGTTTCTTTTTCATCTCAATCACCATAACTTTATGTATAAATTATAGCAACAAACGCACAAAAAAAC
This sequence comes from uncultured Bacilli bacterium, assembly GCA_934098555.1. Classification (GTDB taxonomy): domain Bacteria; phylum Bacillota_I; class Bacilli_A; order RF39; family UBA660; genus Ventrenecus. Next base: position 29,477 of record CAKOOQ010000004.1, on the reverse strand, counting down.
TAGTGTTTTTCACACTAGTTTATATCAATATCGCCATCCCAAGCAGATCTTGCAGCGTTATCACAATCAGAATCACTTGGCGATGTTATACATGTACGACATACATTCCAGTCATCTTTAACATCTTCGTTATTAAAGCTAGAAACAAGTCCTAAAACTATTCCTACAATAGTAGGTACAAAGAAAATGGCTACGGCTGAAATAGCACGCATAGCAAGTGCCTTTGTTGCTTTTTTAATTTCGTCATCTTTCGCAGCTACAACGGCTCTACCTAAATCTAACATACCCCAAACAATTAATAAAATTGGGATAATAATTTTAAAGATAAAGAATGCATAACCAACAATTTGCCAAACATTGGCAGAATTTCTACAAAAATTAACAGCTCCAATTAAACCCATAATTAAACCTCATTTCTTTTTAACATAACCATATTTTATAATAAGATAGTTTACAAAGTCAAGCAAATGTTAAATTAGTCCTTAATTTGTTCAATTTTCATTAGGTTTGTTGTACGGTCATCATCCGTATTTGGATAACCACCTGTAATAACGATGATATCATCTTTTTCAAGTGGTAAGAATTTTTTGGCTTCTTCAATACTTTTACCAATCACTTCATCAGTAGAATTCATAAGTGGCATAACAACAGGATAAATACCATAATTTAAAATCATTCTACGGCCATCTTTCGCACTTGGTGTTAAAGCAAGAATCGGTGCCACTGGTCTAAAGTTACTAATTAAACGAGCCGTTCTACCATGAACCGTTGCTGTTGTAATTAATTTAGCATTTAAACGATTAGCCGTATCTACAACAGATGTGGCAATAGCATCTCTTACATTGTTAACAAGACGTGTTTCTTCAACGATGTTATATTCCGCATATTTTTCCGTAACTTCACAAATACGAGCCATTGCAGCAACGGTTTCAATTGGGTGTTTACCCATTGTTGTTTCACCAGATAACATAACAGCATCCGTTCCATCTAAAACAGCATTAGCAATATCACTTGTTTCAGCTCTTTTTGGACGTGCATTTTCCATCATTGTTTCAAGCATTTCAGTGGCAACAATACATACTTTATTACGACGACGGCAAGCTTTAATCATTTTCTTTTGTTCAATTGGTACAAGTTCACTTGGAATTTCGGTTCCAAGGTCACCACGAGCTACCATGATACCATCGGAAACATCTAAAATACTTTCTAGGTTTTCAATACCTAAAGCACTTTCAATTTTACAAATAATTTGGAAGTCTTCTCTACCATGTTCTTTTAATAACTCTTTAGCTGCTAAAACATCTTCAGCACAGTTAACAAAAGATAAAGCAACAAATTCACCACCGTTTTCACAAGCGTAAATTAAATCGTCTCTGTCAGCATCCCCAATAAATGGAATGTCAAGTTTAACACCTGGAGCACTCATGCTCTTACGGTTACCTAAGTGTCCGCCACTAACAATTTTACATGTTACGCCATCTTCTTCTTTACTAATAACTTCAAGTTTCATTTTAGCATTTTCAAGTAAAACTACATTACCAACATTTAAAGAATCAATAGCTTCTGGATGATTAACCGAAAATCTTTCGCTTGTTCCTAAAACGTTTTCTTTAACAAGACGAACGGTTTTACCTTCTTCTAAATCAATACCATCATTTTCCATAACGCCAGATCTAAATTCAGGTCCTTTCGTATCCCATAAAATACCAATACTTAAACCGGTTCTTTCTCTTACTTCACGAACGGTATCTAAAGCTTGGCGTCTTTCTTCCATCGTAGCGTGTGAAAAGTTAATTCTTGCTACATTCATACCAGCTAAAACCATTTGTTCCATCACATCAGGTGTGTTACTTTTTGGTCCTATACTACAAATAATTTTTGTTTTTTTCATATCCATATACTCCTTTTTCGAACAAAAATGATTTTACTATAAAGAGGTATAAAAATCAAGAGTTTACCCATAATAAATCTGTGATGATTATGAAAAACAAAGAACTTTTAGACATGTTAGAAAAAGGAACCTGTACCTTTACCTGTACCTATTTTTTAAAGGAAATTCTTTTAAAAAATAATTTTAAGGAGTTAAAAGAAACGGATATATGGAATTTACAAGAGGGAAACTACTTTGTAACTCGTAATGATGCCAGTTTAATAGCCTTTAAAGTACCCTCAAAAAAAGACCACTTCCAAATTATTACGACACATAATGATACTCCCAGTTTTCTTTTAAAACCAAAGGGGGCAAACGTCACCGAAAATTATTTAAGTGTGAATGTCATGCCTTATGGGGGTCTTTTAAACTATGGTTGGTTAGATCACCCGTTGTCTTTAGCAGGAAGATTGTATACCAAAAAGAAAACGAAAATTCAAAAACAAATCGTGGATTTAAAAGAAGCCTTGGCTATTATTCCTAGTGTCGCGATTCATTTAAATGATAAAGCTAATTCGAGTCTTGACCTTAATATGCAAAAAGATTTACAACCTATTTTAGGTTTATCCAAAAATGAAAAAGACTTTGAAAAAATATTAAGGAAAAAACTAAACTTACAAGCGAGTGAAGAAATCCTTGACTATGATTTTTTTCTTTATAATAAAGATGCTACTGAAATAATCGAAAGCGATTTACTCTTGTCCCCTCGTATCGATAACATAACCAGTGTCTCTGCATCTTTTTATGCTTTTTTAGAGACTAAGGCAACCTCTCATATTAATCTTTTTTGCACATTTAATCACGAAGAAATTGGTAGTCTTACTAAAGAAGGTGCGGAAAGTGATTTTTTAATTGATACCTTAAAAAGAATAAGTGCATCCCTAAAAATGGATGTAGCCTCTTCCTTAGCCAAAAGTTTTATTATAAGTTCGGATAATACCCATGCGGTTCATCCCAATCACCCCGAATATAAAGACCTCACTGGGAATGTTTATTTAGGAAAAGGGTTTGCTATTATAAAGGAAGTAGAAAGTACCACTGATGCTTCTTTTTCTTCCTTGTTAAAAGATTTATGTCAAATAAATAAAATTCCTTACCAAGATGCTACCTTAAAAAATGATTTAACAGGAGGCTCTACCTTAAGTAGCTTAAGTCTAAGACAAGTCAGTGTAAATTCTATTGATGTCGGCATCGGTGAACTAGCTATGCATTCTTCTTTAGAAGTCTGTTCTTTAAAAGATTATGAAGCTTTAAAAGCCATGATGAAACTTTTTTATAAAACTTCTTTAAAAGAAATTAGATAAAAAAACTACTAGAATTTTATTTTCTAATAGTTTCTTTTACATTCTCTTATTGAACAGAATCTTTTAATTTTTTACCAGCTTTAAATGTAACCGCATTTTTAGCAGGAATTTGGATTTTTTCTTTTGTTGATGGATTAATACCTTCTCTTGCTTCACGAGTTTTTACAGAGAATTTACCAAAACCTACAAAAGTAACTTCCTTTGATTCAATAAGTCCTTTTTCAATTCCTTTTAAAATAGAATCTAATACACGACCAGCTTCTGCTTTGCTAATTTGTGTATCTTCTGCTACATAATCGATTAAATCTTGTCTTGACATAATAACTGTCCATCCTTTCAAATTCTAATAAGGGCTTACCCTTACATATTAAAATTATCAAACTTTACCTTTAAAATCAAGAAAAAATGCCATATTTAGGCATTTTTTTCGTCATATAACAAAGGCTATTAAATTACTTGACCCTTTGTTTACAATTTTTGTCACTGTTTGACTTAGTTTATAACGGGTATTTTCCGGCATAATAGAAAGTTTGGCTTGAATACCTTCTTTAACAATCACATCTAAACTTCGACCAAAAATCTCACTTTTCCAAATACTAGAAGGGTCTGTTTGATAATCTTTCATTAAATAGTTAATAAGTTCTTTGCTTTGTAACTCGGAACCAATAATGGGTTCAAAAGTACTTTCCACTTCTACTTTCATCATATGAATAGAACTTGCTACCGCATGAAGTTTTACTCCATACCGATTACCTTGTTTAATAATCTCTGGTGTTTGTAGTTTCATATCGTTAAGAGTTGGATAAACAATACCATAACCCGTAGTTTTCGTTTGTTTTAAAGCATCTTTAATAGCCTCTAGCTCTTCTTTACCTTCCGCATAAGTCGTAAATACTTTTAATAAACCCGCTTTTGAAGTTGCCGCATCACCGACTAAACTTTTTAAAACACTTTGATATAAGCTATCATCACTTTCTAAGCGAATACTAACCACCCCATTAGAGGTATCTAAATGGCTGATATAAGCTTTTGAAATATATTCCGAAGAGGTAAAATGCGTAATAATATCTTCGACATCCCGAACTTTATTTACACTACCGACACTTTCTTTAATTTTTTCTAAGTAGTGTTTTTTAATATCATGTGTATTGGGTAACACATTAACCCATTTAGGAATATCGACAGCAATATCTAAAACAGGAAATTCGTATAAGGCTTCTTTTAAAATACTTAAAATTTCGGGCTCTTCCATATTCTCAATATTAATAGGTAAAACCGGTACGTTGTAAGACTCTTGTAAACTTTCTTTAATGCTTCTTGTTTCTGGATTATCCGGATGCGTTGTGTTTAAAACGATAATAAAAGGTTTGCCGATACTCATAAGTTCACCAATAACTTTTTCTTCGGCTTCTAAATAATCTTCTCTTTTTAACTCACCAAATGAGCCATCCGTGGTAACCACAATACCAATCGTCGAATGATCTTTAATCACCTTTTCTGTACCAATTTCGGCGGCTTCAACAAACGGCACAGATTCCGAAAACCAAGGTGTTTTTATCATTCTTGGATTTCCCTCTTCATCCATATAACCTAACGCATTAGGAATAACAAAACCAACACAATCAACAAGCTTAATAGAAGCTTCAAAATCATCAATTTTTAATTTAGCCCCACTTGAAGGAACAAACTTTGGCTCCGTTGTCATAATGGTTTTACCCTTAGCACTTTGAGGAATCTCATCTAAACATTTTTTCTTTTCATATTCATCTGTAATATTAGGAACCACCAAGTTTTCAATGACTCTTTTAATAAAAGTACTTTTACCTGTTCTTACAGCTCCCACGACACCTAAGTAAATCTCACCATTTCCCCGTTTGGCAATTGACTCAAGTAATTCTTTTTTATTCATATCATCACCTAAAACACTATATGAAATGGATTTTCGTTTAGACCAATAATTTACAAAAAAAGCTAGGTAAGCACCTAGACAATCTATACATTTATAAAATTTTGGACATAATCTTTGCATTTTTCTTCTAATAAGATGAAATTGCAGCATCTATCTTTAACCTTCGAAGGTAAAACTTCTTTTTCAAACTGTAACCAAAATCGTTTAACTTTTGTAAACAATTTACTTTTGTTATCATTCAAAAATGTTGTTTGATTCTCGATTAAAGTTCTATATTTAACATCCTTTACTGTAGGCAAAACTTCTGTAAGACAAAAAGACGGAGTTGGAATCATATTATTTAAATTAACAACGCCAAGATTTCCACTATCTATTTTAAAAACATCAATAGCTTTTTCACTCATTTTTAAATGTTTAGATTTAGGTGAAGATAAAGGAGCAAAGTAATCCTGTCCATGAAAAGTATAGACGACACCAACATATGGACGAGTTTTATTCTTGTTATAGGCAACTCTAGGATCAAATTGGCGAAGATAACTAATATAATCTTCATCTAAATAATAAATTTTTAATGTTTTTACCATCTTCTTCATCTCCTAAAAAAGGCTAGGTAAAACCTAGCCAAACTTTTTTCATTCCCTACTATGGCAAGGGTATTCCAACTTTTTTCATTCCCTACTATGGCAAGGGTATTCCAACTTTTTTCATTCCCTACTATGGCAAGGGTATTCCAACTTTTTTAAGCATAACTGCTTACAAGTATTATATGATATCTCCCTCATTTAATACATTCATACTATAGCATATTTTTTTGTTCTTGTAAAGTTACTTAAAGATACTAAATAGTTTACCACCTTTTTCGCCATCTTCAATGTCTAAACGGGCAAAACCTAGTTTTATAAGCATATCCGTTAAAACTTGGTGATTTTCCAGCTTATCATCTAAGTATGGGACATTGTAATAAACTTTACTACGTGATTCATATTCGAAATCAGCAACATCACTATTGTTTAAGACACTGCGATTTAAGATAATTTTTTTGCCTTTCAATTTATCAAAAGCAGCTTTATCTTTACGAATGAGTTTATTAAGTTTGATAAGACCTGGTTCAATGAGGTATAAAACCTCGGTACAGCTACTTATGGAGCCTTGGCTATTTAAATCCACTAGAATGACATCAGCCGTATAATTAGAAGCAATAAACCCTGGTAAATCCATGTGTGATGTGTGACGAAGACTTTTATCATTTAAGTAAACAAAATCGTTATCATCCACTTCCACAGCCACCACATTATATTTCTTTTCAAGTTGCTTTTTTAATAAATAGGTTAAGGTGGTACTTCCCGCATGTTCTGTAACATTTTTAATACCAATGACTCTTACTTGTGGTCTTTCTACGTAACCCGCTGACGTATTTTCCATAGATGCATTAGGGTTAGTTGGTGCTTCGTATGTCATGACATTGTTAAGTTGATGGTACTGAGCCACATCTTTATACGTATTAGGGTTGTCAATTAAAAATTTAATGGCGTCCACATTTCTGGTAAAGTTATAGATTCCCATTGAGACAAGTTGAGATAAATAACGAGGACTGTTCGTTACTTCTGAATCGTCTAAAAGTAAAATAACTTTACTCATGTCCATATTTACAGAAAGTTCTTGAATTTTCGTTATATCTTGATAATCTTTAATAGCCGTAATATCAAGAATCATTTTATTAAAAAAGAAATTTGAAAATTGCATGATGATTTCTTCAGGTGTAAATTCACCTTCCACACTTTTAATAAAATCGACATCTAAATTAGCAAGTAATAAAGCATACTTATTCGCTATTTTAACATTCATCTTATTTCCTCCTAATCAATATCTGTTATGGTATGACCAATATCAATCGTTGTTCCTTCAACAGAAAAGGTAAAAATATCCCCAATCATAGGTAAACTAAAATTAAAAAATATTTTGATACGATAACGAGCTCGTCTTGGTAAATTTTCTGTCGCAGAAGCTATTTTTTTCACACAATAATAATATTTTTTGCCTTTTTCAGCAGGTTCAATCTCGGCGGTTTCAAGGTCTCTTACACCATACTCATCTGTCGCACAACCACTTGTTTTGGTATAATTGTTATAAGTTAAGTAGTTATTAATGAGCATAATCGCTCCCTGGCCATCTCCTAAACCAATTCCCTCTTTTTCCTCAATCATATTAACAAGCTCATTTTTCATTTTAAAAGCTTTCGTATAATTAATGGATAAAGCTAAAAAGGCAACAAAGATAAGGGTAAAGACAATAACCAGTTGCATAAGCCATGTACTACCAATCGCCTGTCTCATTTAAGTTCACCTCCATAAAGTATTTTGGTGTTTCCAACCACCCGGAAATTAAAGAGGTCATGAAAAACAGGTAAATCAAGTTGATAAAAAACGACGACTTGATAGTAACTCATATCAGGAAGTTCTTTTACATCCGTTGTAATATCATTCATCACCGGTACCTTGGTAATACAAAATACTGGATTGTTTTCGGTTTGTTTTCCATCTCTTGTATAACACTGTCTTACCCCACCATCTGGAATAGTTTCCCTTGGCATAACGCCAGTAGTCCGGTAAGAGTTATTCGTAATATAGCTTACAATGTCAGCTAAAGGACCAGTTTCTTCCCCGTCATAACTACTTTGTAAATCTATCCCATTATAGCTTTGAATCGTTTGTAAAATTTGATCTTTAACATTAAAAGCTTTGGAACGGTTAATGGTTAAACACATAAAACCAGTAAAAAGCAAAATAAAGATAATAACGATTTGGAACACCCAAGTTCCACCTATGGCTTCTCTCAAAATCCATTACCCCTTCCATGCACACGTGAATGTTTCTGACCTGTTGCAATTACCATTCCCGCTATTTCCTTCACAAACGTAACAATTGACCGTTTTATTATCACTATTGGGTTCGGTGGCACAAATGGCTTTACTGCATTTCGTGGTAGCATTTAAGTTTCCTCTTAAAATAGGCCAGACAGTGGAATATAAAAAGGCCACTAGCATAGCCACGATAACAACAACAATAACCGTACTATTTAACTCACCAGTCGCCTCTTTCATAATATAATCCTCCTATTATCCTTTTTGATTATTCTTTGGACATTTAACTTTTTGTTCTTGTTGTGAATCGTCTAGGTATAAACAATCACAGGTATTACCTTTACAATCACAAGAATATGCAGAAGAACATTTTGCACTATTTAAAATATTCGTTTGAATACTAGGCCAAATAAATGCATAGAAGAATGCAGCTACTGCAGCAATAGCAACGACAGTTACAACCGTCATATTAAGTTCGCCTGTTGCCTCTTTCATAAATTATTTCCTCCTTTATACTATATAAATTATTATAACTTTTTTTTATTAAAATATCAATCCGTTGTCGGATTTAATACTATTTTTTAAAAAAAGCTACATATTCATCATTTGTAAAACGGCGAAAACAAGCAATATCATAACCCCAAGACCGGTGGTAATAAGCATTTTCATCGTTTTACCTTCCATTTTTTCCAAACGGTTTTTATATTTTAATTCACGGGCTTTTTGTTGTAAGTTTGAAATCGTTTTAGAAAAGGTAAGAAGTTGTTCTTGTTTATGCTCTTGTCTTCCTAAAGAAAGACGATAAAGCAAACGCATCATTCGCATAGAATCCCTTACCGGATAAGTTTTGGCAAAATTCATGTAAGGGTTAATCGTGTCATCTCCGTCATTAATTTGATTAATCAGTTCTTGTAAACCTTCCCTAAATATTTGTGGTGCATCATCGATACTTTTACCTAGGGCTACCGGTACCGTATAGTGCTGGATTAAAATTTCCAAACTTTTTAAGTAATGTGGTAGCATGGAATCAATTTCTGTTAAGTGTTTCTTGTAATAATTTTTTAAGTTAGTGTAATCCATTCTAAAAACTAAGTAGCCAGCTAAAATAGCAAATAAAACGGTTATATAACTTAATTTAGAGACAAAGAAACAAAGCATGATGACAATAGTAATAAGGCCTTTTTTAATCCGATTATTAAAAAGGAAATCTGGATTTACCCCATCACCATAACGAGCTTTGACATAAAAATCCCAATCATTTTCTTTTAATTTTCGAAAATATACCTCATTATCAGCCACAAAACGATTGGCACTGATTTTACCCGTATAATTCATTCCAAAAAGAAGAATAACAGCTAGTATAACAATTTCCCAATACATTATTCCACCCCCACATCTTCATAGTAAAACTTCTCGCCACTTATTAAAAAGAAAGCATTGATAATAATAATGGCATGTAAGATAAGTTGAACATACCAACTATCTAAAAGTTCGATATAAGAGTCTGTACCGAGTAAAAACTGCATGGCCATAACAAGTAAAAATAAGGCTAAACCAAAAGTGATAAACCGCCGATGAAATTCTTTACGGTCAATCTGGTCACGATAAACCCCTTCAACAAGGGTATCGATATCCATACTCATATTTTCAAGTGCTTGACCAGAGTCTTTCGCACCTTCTTTGGTAATCTGTAAGAAAAGTTGATTCATATTTTTAACCATGTAATAAGGATATTTATGATTAAAAAATTCAATAGATTCATCAATCGTACCATTTTGATAAGACATATCAATCATGGTTCTAACATCTTCCAAAACCGGATTTTCTAAGATACCAGAATCTCTTACTCCTTCTAGGGATTTTACAAAACTCTGTGTGGTATTAAATTCCATAATAACGTTCGTTGTGTAAATTTGAATTTGTTCAAAAATAAATTCACTATACACTTTTTGACACCTTAAATAAGCTAAATAAGGAATAAAAGCCACAGCGATACCCGCGTAAATAAGGGCAATAATAAGATTGTAAAAATAAAGATAACTAATACCACCCGCAACTACCGCGAAGACAATAACTTGGGTTAAGTATTGTCTAGGTGTATATTCTTGACCAAGTTCTTTTGTTTTCGCTCGAACTTCTTTAAAACTATAAGGAGCATATTTATCATAAGCCGTTGTTACCTGTGTCACAAAAAACTTATAGACATTTTCACCATTGTTAAAACGATAAGATAAGCAAAATATGGCGAGTCCAATTAATATTATTAGTTCTATCATTTTTGACCCACCTTCTTTACAACGTCTCTACCGTTTGCTTAGGTAAATGAATCGTATTCGTACTTTCCTCATCCAGTTTAAAAATATCATCAGGTAAAACAACACCACCAATACCCAAGTAATCTCTTAAGTTTTTTGTAGGATTATTCATGGTAATTTCACCTGTTAAAGTCTTTTTGTAAATCGTATTAACTTTTGGTTTATTATTTTCATCCACATAAAATTCACAAACTTCCAAAATCTCTCTTTGAAAACGATTAAGCTCTTTACTCATATATCCTTTAACGTAAATACCAATTTGAACATACCGGTGAATGGTAGTGACAAATTGCTCCACATCAATGTTACTTTCAATTAAAGAGAACATACGCATAGGAATTAAACTGGCTTTATCAGAGTGGATTGTTGATAAAATATGGTGTCCGGATGAAATACTATTACGAACCGCCATAACAGCTTCGGCAGAACGAACCTCGGAAAGTAATATCCAAATGGGGTTCTGTCTCATACAAGCGACTAAGATATCTGAGTAACTGGCGATATTATTTGTTTTTAAGGCCACGATATCTCGGTGAGGAAAAATACGGTCTAAGTGAAGTTCCAAAGTATCCTCAATCGTAATAATTTTTTCATTTTCTTTAATATGACTTGCCAGGTATTTAACAAGCTCCGTTTTACCTGAACCCGTTTCACCACTTACAATAATATTGGCATGTCCTTCCACACATTTCATCAAAAATTCATGAACGGATGCCGTCACATATTTTTCATTCAATAATTTTTCTTTATTTAAACGAATCTTAGCCGGTGTTTTTCTTATAACACAAGCAATACCGTTCGTGGCAATAGATTCATGAATAAAGTTTAAACGAAGTTCCGCACTTTCCGCATCGAGCATTGGATGGGCCATATTAAAAGTTTTGCCCATAACGTTAGCACATTGAAAGGCCAATTTTTCCATTAAAGTATTGTTTATTTCAGGACGGTCCACTTGGTAAACACCTTTATCTAAAGTTTTAAGCCAAACTTGACCACCATTTGTATAAGATACGTCGGTGACATTATCATCTTTTAAAAATTCATCTAAAGGTCCAAAATCTAATTGGGAAAAGACAGCATCATTCATTGTCATCACCTACATCTTCATCAGGAATAACCGTTGATTTGGAATTAATGAAATTACGAACATAATCACTGGTTACTTTTGTTTCTCCAGGATTAGCGGTATAACTTGCCCCTTTAGGAGCGGGTTCTAATTCACCAATCTCGGTTGCCTTTACTAAAAGAGAATAAAGTTCATCTGGTACAGAGAATAAAAACTCGGCAGGTGCCCCCGCACCAGCATTTCTTAAAGAAACACCTTTACTATCTCTAACATCTAAAACACGAATACTTTTGACAAAACTAGAAAAGATGTATTTGCCATAATCATCTTCACCTTTAAACCATAAATCAATATAGCTACCAATCGTAATATAATTATCATAGGTATAGCTTTCTTGAACCGATAAAGAAAACGCCGTATAACCATCCGCGATATCTTGTAAAACATAATCAGGAGAAAGTTCAGGTTCTGTTAAGTCTTCATTGTAAAAAAGACTACCTTCCCTAACCACATTTCCATACGTCACTTCTTTACCAATAATGTCATTTCGGTTACGTATTACATTCGTAGCTTTTTTTAGGGCGGTACTATTTACTTCCATCATATCAATATCATCCGCGGTAATGACATGTCGAGCCGCAAGCTCTTTTTTTGCATAGGGAACCGTAACGGGGTCAATAGCTTGACGGACACGCCAATTATACCCTACAAATAAAACAATAAGACCAACGACGACACATAAAATAGTGACGGTATTCTTATTTCCTAAATATCTTTTTAATCTAACAGTAAAACTATTCATCTGTATTATCCTCCTCTACACTTGAATTTCCATCATCACTTGGAACAATAGAAACATGAGAAAGAATAAAATTATAAATATAAGTGCTGGCTATTTTGGTTTCCCCAGGATTTTCCGTATAACTTTTATTTCTTGGAACAGGAATCAATGTTCCAATACTTCTATTTTGAGCCGCATCAATTAAAAGCTTCATATCAGCAGCCGATAAGCCGTGTTCTTCTTCTTTTTTAACAGCAAATAATAAAGAGGCTGGTGTTCTACTTTCCGCACCGGTTTCAAAAACACTACGTCCTTCTGCATCTACTACATCTAAAACTTTAATACTTTGAATAAATTTACCATACATGAGTTTACGGTTATCATCATATCCTCGAAACCACAAATCTATATAGTTACCAGGATAAATAGCATTACCAAACGTTGTATGTAAATTAACGGTCAAAGTCTGTGCTTCTTCATCTTCTTCCATACTAGCAAGAGGATAATAACTATTATCCTTTGGGTCTTTCAAAGCATCCTTAAAAAAGAAACTGTTTGCTTGAATAGTATCCCCATAGCTTACGGATTTACCAATGATATTAGAGGCATTGGTAACCATATTTTTAGCTTTACGTAAAACAGAACTAGATACTTCAACATAACTTATGTCTTCTTTAGTAATAACCGTCCCACTAGAAAGTGTTTTATTCGCATAAGGAACACTCGTTGGACTTGTATCTTTATTAACACGCCAGTTATAGCCAAAGTAAATAACTAAAATACCGGCTAGTACACACAAAATTGTAACTGTATTTTTATTACTGATAAATCTTTTTAATTTAACAAGTAAATTCCCCATTTTTAATCCTCCTATTCATTAACTTTTTCACCCGTTGATGAGCCATCATTTTCTAAAATGGCATCTACTTTATTTACAATATCAAACGTTTCTTCACTAGAACCAATTCGATATGTTGAACTCTTTGTCGTTACTTTAACACTCACTTTAGGAGGTGTTTCATAAATCCCATAAAAATCAATTTGATAAGTACTTAAAGCAACATTTTCTGAAAAACGTCTCAAAAAACTTTCGACAAACTTATCAGCATTAATTTTAAGTTCACCACTGGTACGGTAGTAAGCGAGGTCAACGGCATCCACCATTGACTGCTCGGTTACTTCCTTAATAATATAATAATCTTGCGTATTTGTCGTAGTCACATTTGAGATAAGCATCATAATGACAATAACAAATACACCTAAAAGGATAATCCAATAGCCCCAATATGACTCTCTCATTGTTTACTACTTCCTTTCAATTTCCATGATGGTCCAATACCATTTTTAAGACAAGCACCATCTAAGCAATTACTGTTTGTTGTATATAAGATGAAGGCATCACTATCTTTAGTAACACGTTCATTTACCGTAGCGTACTTCTTACCCGTTGTATCAATTAAATTAAGGAATCCACTCTTACAGTTGATATTGTAACTTATACCATTAAAATCTCTTGATTCGCATTGAATAGATGCTGTTCCATCTGGTAAAGCACTATTCGTAAATGATTTAACCTCATCGTTGTAATCACGAATTTTTTTCATATTACTTGGTGTTAAGGTATAAGAATATTGGGCTTTCTCATAAATAGATTCTCCAGAATCTTCAATTTCTTTCTTCGTATCTGTAGCTTTGGTATTTTCAATACCTGTTCCACTCCAGTTGTAACCTCTTTCTGATACTCCATTAGGGAATAAATTGTTTAATGAAACAGTTCGATAACTATAAGTCGTTCTTTGACCATCAAAGATACAGTTTGTACAAAATACAGTACATTTGCCATTATCACAGGTATTAAAATTACAATTATTTGGATCATTTTTATCACAACTGAAATTACAATGATCAGTACAGTTATTTAAGTAATGACAAACATAACCACCTGTTGTTGAAGCCTCATAATTATCGTTACATCTTGTAACCCGGTTCTTTTGTTCAATAACAGATTTACCATTTGCCTTATTAGCATTAGCAAGTCTACCTAATTCTCGTGAACTGTTGGATTGACCAATATTACTGAATCTAAATTCAAATTTAAAGACACCTGTTGTCATTAACATTTTAATTGGAAGTGCATCATCTGGTAATTGTGTATACAAAACTCCCTGATTCTTTGTTGAGTCCATCACAATAGTTCCATATGGTGTATAAGTTGAAAAACTTTGGCTTGTACGATAAGTTGAAGTTTTTGTCTTAGATTTTGTTACCCATTTGGCACTACTTATTTTATAAGTTCGTGTTGAACATCCATCTGTTGTACAAGTTAAAATAGGCACATCTTTAGTAGGAACGGTTGAAGTAGTAGCGGTTGTACACTCATAACTATCATTAATATTTCCTGTACAATAGCTTTCACTTGATGAACTACTAATGCCTGCTGATTTATTAAAATCTGTCCAAGCACCATTACTATATGAATTATCATATCTAAACTCTATTTTTGGATCAAATTCCATATTATTGTTCCATGTAGATTTAGATGTAGAAGATGGTGTAGCATCCGTTAAAGAAGAGGCAAAATTTGTATTGCTAACTGCACCCGTACAACTATTATACATAGCAATAATATTATTTAATTCTGTAGCTTTTTGTTGTAAAACTTTCAAAGCCTCGTTATATTTTGACGTATGTTCAGAATCTCTATTATCCTCGGCATTAAGTTTACAATCGCAAACACCACTTTGAGGATTTCCTGGACCGTACGAATCATGTTTTTGTGTTACACATTTGCCTGAATAGTCGCACTCAACCCAGGACCATTCTTTTTTATAGCCAACGCCGTCGTTGTAACCACTTGGACAAGTTTCATTTCCATCCTCGTCATAATCAGCACTGTAATGACAAGACAACGGAACAGGTGTTGATTCTTTCAATGCGGCTGCCTTCCAACGTGCATAAACATTGTAAGCATCAATTAAGGCATGTTGAGCAGTTGTTAAATCTTTATTGAATTTTGTTTCATCAATTGGAGATTGAGAATCATCTGCACTTGCTACATAACAATCTCTTGTTCCTGTTACAGTCGTATTTAATTTGAAGTATCCTCCAGATGTTGTTAATCTTGCAGTTGGTAAAACAAAATTATATTTTTCTTTACAATAAACTTTACAGTAAGAATTACCTGGCATTTCATTTGTTGCTTCATAAGAAGTATTTGTCGCGTCTGTTTTACCTAAAACACATTTTTTTATTTGATTTGTCGTCGTAATTTTTGCACAGGTAGCATCGCCTTCATTTATATCACTAATGACACCTTCAACAGTACCTGCTCCTGAACCATCACCTAAACCATCACCTGAAGCATCAAGTTCTGTACATGTTCCTGGTAGAGAAACAACAGAATCACAATTTACATAATTTTTATGACATTTTGCATTATGCTCTTCTTCAGAACATGGTTGACCATCTCCTGCACCTGGAGAAGATTCTTTACAATAAAATCCGCCTTCTGGGGTATTTTTGTGTTTTTCTTCATCAGGTTCATCTGTTTCACCATCTGGATCACAGTTATGAGTACATTGTTCTTTGTAATCCTCTGGCGTACAACTACCATCTGGCAGAGTTGGATTTGGACAATGATATTTGCCATCTGTACTTTCGGATGGTTTTTGACATGTATTGTTCGTTTTATTCTTACAGTAATCAGCAGATGGACAACTGTATTCACTTACTTTAGACTTGTCTTTTTCAGCATCAATTTTTTCTGTACCAATTAGATTACCATTTTTATATTTTCTTAAGGTATAAGTGCCATCCCATGTTTTACCATCAGGGTAATTACATTCGCAATCATCGGCATAAACAGGAATTCTTGGCCTTTTAATTTTTATTTCTGGTGTAACAGGACAACTTCCTGGTAATACAGCTAACATTCTTTGTGTATTGGCATCATTTTTACTTAAAACAACAATTTGAGAAGAAGCATCTCTTGTATCACAATAAGATGGTTCAACATAAATACCAAAATCTTGTTTATTCCAATTTGTCGTATCAATGGTCATTTCAATAAGAATACCAGCTGGTTCATATTTACCATTTTCTCTATTTTTTTCTGTTATTGTACATTTAACCGTTGTATTAGTACATCCTGCTTCAAAGTTTTTATAAACTTGCGTAGGATTCAATGAAGAATCTTTTGGCTTAAGTTCAAACTTAACCGTTCTTGTATTTCCAACTACTTGTACAACTTTATAGCTAACAGCTGTATATTCTGGTGAATAAATATAGCCTTGAGATACAGAACTTGCATAACCAGCATTGACAGCATTTTCACCGGCGGCAAAAACATTTCTAGCGTATCCAACAACTTCTGATAAAGTGGCTCCTTCTTTATTTTGGACAGTAATGGCAAAATCACTATTACCAAAAGCCTGCCATGCTTTATAAAGTGTTGGTGTCGTTTTAGCATTTGGAACAGAAGTACTACCTCCACCATATTTCATGAATATCCAACGCATAGCAATATCACCAACAAGTTTAAGGTTATCGCCACCAACACCTTGTTTACGGTAATTATCAATTTGTTTTAAAGCCCCCGCAACGGCTAAATCAAGTTGAGAGTTAGTGGAAGGGTCAATAGTTCTTGTTAAATTATAAGAACCATTGTCACCATATTTTTTTCCTGGATCCACACAATATGTGTCGGCTACAACACCATCAATAGTTGCTTTGTATAAATTAAGATAAATAGATTCTTGATCTACGCCTGCAGGTGTGGCAGGTGTCTTATACATCAAATAATAAAATTGATGTGATATACGTTCCACCTTGTATGTACTTGCTGATACATTTTGAGTAATTACGATAAACATTAAAAGTATAATAACTAAAAATAAATTTTTCTTTTTCATTTTATGCTACTCCTTTGCTTTTTTCTTACAATCACAGTAGTCACAACCCCTATTAAAGCAACCCCTATTAATGTTACGACAATATAAACTCCATATTTTTTTAAGAAATTTTCATTTTGTGAAGAATCATCATTTTGTTTATTATCACTACTATTTTGTACAGCCATGGCTTGTTTTACAAATTCTTCATAAGACATATTAAGTTCTTCCGTAATATATGGTTGACAATAATATTTCTTCGCATTTTTTTCATCGGCACATAATCCTTCGGCGGAAAAATAGTTATAACGTGGCGTGACCACATTAATCTTTTTTAATTCTTCTCCTTTGCAATCCGAATGATTTGAATAAACCGTCACTTCATAGGTAACAATTTCTCCTAAACCGTTTTCTTCGCCACGTGTAAACGTAATGGTTCCGTTATCTGTATCCGCGTACGTATACGTTTTTTTCTCACCAGTTAAAGAATTGGTAACTTCCAAATACAAATTATTGGTAAGATTATAAATAGATACCACAACTCCGGTATAGACCTCGTCTTCCATTCCTTCATCCATGTCAGAAAGAATCTGATTGCCAGTTTTTATTTCTTTTATCTCATAAGATGTTTTGATATTATTAGCTTCAGAATTTAATTTTACTTGCGTTTCATAATCACAAGATGATGCCGCGGAAGTAGGACCCACTCCAACCATGAATAAGCACAAAAAGACAAGTATTTTTTGACACATTTTCTTCATACAATTGCCTCCTCTTTCTCTTCTTTTATTCTAGCATACTCATTTGGCATTTTCAATAATTTAGGCATAAAAAAAGATAACGATGACAAGTCGCTACCTCTAGTTTGAGTCATATTTTTATATTGTCTTTTATAAAAATACGCCTATCTTAAAGTTTTCTTTCTTTATATCGATATCCTTAATAGTGATAAGACCAACTAAGGCACTCTTTTGTTTAAGACAGTCCTTTTTAGTACTCTCTCAAACATTTTAAATCAAGAATAATCCTAAACCATTCCAAATTTAAAACTCTCTCTATTAAGTAATTCAACTATAACAAGATAATGATAAAAAGGCAATTCTTTTTTGCTAAATGTTTTTTATTTTACACAAATTTGACGTTATTCTTCATGAAAGAAATCATCAAAGAATTCATCATCGGTAATAACATTATCATTCATAACTATAGAATCGGCATCCACATTAATCTTTGGCTTTTCTTCTTTTGAAGATTTAGGATCATCTTCAAGTTTCGGTAAAACAACATGATTGTCCTTCTCTTGGCCTCTTTTTTCTTCTTCATCTAATTCTTTTAATTTTTTATCAATATCCGCAATCATCTTATCAATATCATCATTAGTTAAAGAAGACATAGGCTTGTTCATTAATGGATCATTTAAAGAAGAAACAAAGGGATTACCCATCGCAGGTTCATTAAAGGAATGACTTCCCCCCATAAACGGATTAAAAGAAGAGGTACCCCCTTGACCGACTTGTTCCATCATTTTCTTTTGTTTGGCCTCTGAAACAAAAGTTTTTAAATCAAAAGTAGCAACTGGTCTTGGGTCTCTTTTTGGAAAAGCAAGTTCTTTTCTATCAATTCCCCAGCTAATTTTAAAGTCCGGTTCGTACTGTGTTTTAAAGGGATTCATTCTTAAACGTTTTATAATAGCTTGAAATAATTTCATTTTTTGTAAATCGGTTACCGTAACAAGGGGCGTAGAAGCTGTCTTATCTTTTTCCTTACTCTTAACCTCACCACACATTTTACTAATTTCTTCTAGTGCAGACATCTCGGTAGAAATTAAGTAAATTAAATTACCACAGTTACCTTTTAAAGTTTCAGCCACTTCTTTACCATAAACATCGTTTAATTGGGAAAAGTTTTGAATAATAAAGGTAAATCTTATATCTCTACTTCGGGCAGCCGATACCATGGCATCCACATCAGATAAAGGAGGCATATTGGCAAACTCATCTAAAATGAAGTTGGTTCGGTAAGCCAGTTTACCGCCTCTTGATTGAGCCACTTCAATAAGGGTTTCATAACATTGTTTTAAAAAGACAGTTAATAAGCTATGATAAGTTGTTTTTTCATCATGAATAATAAGGAAAACCGCGGTTTTCTTTTCCCCAATGCTTCGCATATCAAAATCGCTATAAGAAAGCATTTCTGATAATTTTTCTCGAGAAGCAAAGATACGAATTTTTTGGCGAAATGTCGATAAGATGCCACCTTTCGTTTCTGATGGAGCATTAAAGGTCGTAGAACCAAAGATATATTCAGGAGAACTTTCGCCTTTCATATTAAAATATTCTTGAATATATGTTTTAGCCCCTAATCTTTCTTCCCCAACCGAACTCATTAAGTTAATGGAATTTAAATTAATTTCTTCTTCTTTACCATCCCTAAATAAGCCTAAAGCTAAAGCTGAAAAGTAATCAGCACCTGACTTTTCCCAGAAAGCAGATTCTTGGTTTTTAGGGTCTACCAAAATGTTATTGGCAATATCTTCCAAAAGTTCAATGGCTTTATCAGTATTGCCATTTTTAAAGTAATAATAAGGGGTTGCTAAAGGGTTCCAAGAATTACCCTCTTCAGGATTACGGAAGTTTAAAACAACGATGTTATAACCCTTTTCTTTTAAATAATCCCCACAATATTTATATAACTCTCCTTTAGGGTCGTTAATAATCATACTCTCGCCTTTTTTAGCGAGTAAGTTGACTTGGGGTTTTACAATACACTCGGTTTTACCAGAACCAGTAGAACCAATAATCATCGTATGATAATCCCCATTATCTACCCAAATATCGGTACCATTATTAATAAGAGGAATACCTGCACCTTCCACATGTTGATCAATGGCTTTAACATGAACAACGTCTTTAGCCTCTTTTATTTCTTTATCTTTAGCCCATCTAGAATAACCTTTTTCTTCTTTTTCACCAATATTTAAGAAATTCTTACCATTTTTATCTTTATCAAATATATAGGAAGAAACACTAGAAAAGATAATGACGAGGGCAATGATGAACATAAAAATCGTTAAACCAATATAATCTTTAGTAAAAGCAGGAAATGGATTTAACCCGTAGAAAGAACCATCGCTTGCAAAAGACGAAAAGTTTAGCACAGCAATCGCACACAAATAAAGTAAAAAGATACAAAATACCACAAATATAACAAAATCTTTTTGTGAAACTCTAAATTTCATAGAACCCTCTCCTTGACTCAATTATTATACACTATAATTTTATATAAAACAAAATTAATTTTTATTTTGGGTACGCTTTTGCAAAATTAAAAGTAGAAAAATAATAATCGTAAATAAAATCATTGCAATAAACAAAGTTAGTACCTTATTTTCTTGAAACCATTTTTTAACGTTACTTGTCTTATCCGTATCACTTGAAACATCATTAGGATTAAAGTCGCTAAAGTCATCTTGTTTTGTTCGGTAAATAAAATGGATGTTTCTTGCCGCATCATCCCGCGTAAGATACCAAAAATAAGTATTATCCTTCACTTCATCCGCATTACTATAAATAACATTGTATTC
Source organism: uncultured Bacilli bacterium (assembly GCA_934098555.1). Classification (GTDB taxonomy): domain Bacteria; phylum Bacillota_I; class Bacilli_A; order RF39; family UBA660; genus Ventrenecus. Next base: position 8,840 of record CAKOOQ010000004.1, on the reverse strand, counting down.
AGTAGTAATTTTAACTGTCAAGTTTTCTAGTAACGGATAGGTATCAAAAGCTTTGCAGCCACCATTCGTTTTTATGGTGTATGTATCATCATTTTTTTGAATAGATAATTCGGTAAAGCCTTCTTTTATGACACGAGAGCGGTAAATATTCGTATTATTAAATTGATACCCCACAAGAATACCATTTAAACGGTCGGTAATGGTATAGTACTCTACCCCATATTGATATTCACCATTTTCTGAATCATAATTATCAGGATTATAAAAACTAGGAATATAAGCACTCGTAAAACTTTTAAAAAAATCTTCTAATGGCATATTATCATAAGTTTCATTTGTTTTAGGAGTAAAACTGGTTTGCTCTTGGAAATTATCTTCAGAAATAATTACTTGATATTCGGCATCACAGCCGGCTATAAAAAATGCACATAAAATAATTATTAAAATTTTAAATTTCATATTGTCAGCCTTTCTTTTACTTATGACAAGCATCCGGATTCGTAACGGTTGATAAATCTAAATAATCATAAGGATCTACCATCGTTTGAGTAACATCATAAACGGTAAAATGTAAATGGTTACCTGTTGAAGCACCAGTAGAGCCAACCTCGCCTATTTTATCACCTTGGCTTACCTGATCACCCACTTTTACAAGCACAGAACCCAGTTTCATGTGTAAGTAAGCACTCATCGTACCATCCTCATGTTTAATTTTAACATAGTTGCCCGTTGAAGGAACCGATGGATCATTTGCTGTATTGGTTTGAACGTCATTACGCATTTCCACAACCGTTCCAGCTTTGGCCGCGTAAATAGATGTACCTCCGGCAACAGCAAGATCTAAGCCAGCATGATTAGATGTCCCTTTTACCGTTGGTGAAACACGATAGCCAAATGGAGAAGTACATGTAACTACAGCATCTAAAGGTAAAGGAAACATAAAGCCATCTTTACCTGTTCCTAAACTACAGCTAGCCTTACGCGCAATAATGCCTTCCGAATCATAATTATCATAGTCATCTAAACTTCGTGAATAAAATTTACCTTGGTCAGTATAATCACCCGTAACAAATAAAGCGAACTCAGCTTTTCTTCGACTCATTAAACCAGTTAAAATTTCACCTTGTGATTTTCGATACTGTTTCATAAAAGCCCATAGTCCTTCTAAGCCCCCACTGGCATAGGCACTAATGAGACTTTCGGTATGACCTTCACCTAAGTTATAGTTAAAAGAAGTGATAGCATCCTTTTGATATTGCGTTAAAGTGACATTATATTTTTGGGCTGCCTCATCAATAGGAGCAGCATAACGATTAGCTAAAGAATTTTGCTCAATACTATCAATAATACTAATAGGGACACAATCCCCGTCATTAACATAAAAGACATTACCTTTTTTACGAAAATAAGATTCCCAACCATTTTGTCTGATAAACTCAGCGGTCACATCAGAGCCAAAATCGTGATTAGTTACTCCATGACCAATGGTAATGGTAGAATCATTGGTATTTTTAGCCAAATAACCTGTTTTATTACTACAGTAACCCTCCGTACCTTCAAAAGTATTAAGAAAAGTAAGTAAATTGGCATTAGATGTCGAAGTCGAACAGCCAGAAGTAAAACTTCCCGTATCAAAATTAGATGAGTTTTTCTTAGTCTCTTTACTTATTGTTATGAGTTTAATATTATCTCCATAAAAAGATTGTAAAATCAAATTATAATCATAATCATTTCTTCGCATTAAATTGTAGGCTCCAACCACACTAAAACCGGTGGTATCATCGGTATGAAGCCAAGCCGCTTTTGTAACCGTTTTACCTTCACTATTCTTTTCTTCCCAAGTTGTCCAACATTTTCCCCAAACAGAAGAATCATAACTTCCTTGGGGGTCGTTACAAGGACAATAACTGTAAATATCATTGGCCACATAATCACTAACAAAATCAGTAGCAATAGAAAGCGTATCTTTAGGATAAATTTTATATTCTTCTTGATTTTTATTGGTGTTATACCAACAAAAATCGGATACCTTGGCTTTAGAAATAATGTTATTTTCTTTGTCGGCTAAAACAACACCTTTACTCTCTTTTAAAACAACATCTAAATAGGCATTAGAACTCGGATTTTTAGAAAGTTCTTTATCATGATACGTAATAGAACAGTTATTTGAAACGGCTTCCGTTCGAAGAGCAATTGTTAAAGCATAATACACTTGAATAACGCCGGTTTCTTCTTCGTGTTCAATGATATCTTTCATGTATTCTAAGGCGGCACTTTGAACATACGTTTCGATATCCATTTGGGTACTATAAGAGGTTTCCGCTTCATTATAAGGCTCATAATGAACCGTCACCGTCGTACAAGCCCCTTCTTTATAATAGAGATCATTATTACCTGAGGCTTGGTTAATACTAACAAGTAAAACAATAAAAAGAAGGAAAAAAAGCAAGAGACCGGCAGCAATAAAAATAAAATATTTTTTCTTTAAAAGCTTTGCGATAGTTTTTTTACTACCTTCGGTTAGCCAATCTTTTTTGGGTGGGTCAAGCTGTGTTTCGTTTGGTGTTTCTTCGGATAAAGGCTGTTCTTGTTGTTCTATTTCATCCAAATTTTCATTTTCTTCATCCATAAAATACACCACCGTTTCTTCTTAACTAATTTTATCAAATTCTATAATTGAAGTCCATAAAAAAACTTATCTCTTTTAATAGGACAAGTTTTTTAAGACTATTTTTTCTTAGCTAAAATACTTTTCAATTTTTGAAGTCCTAAAATAATAAGGGCTCCTAAAAGAAAGTAAAGTAAAGAAAATGTTTGTAAGCTCATGGGTTCGTGATACACCTCTAAAGTGGTTGGCCCCATAACAATGGCATATAATGAACCTATCATTAAACCAAGAATCAAATAAACGGTTGCACTTCTATATTTAGCTAGAGCTAATTTAATTCCTTTAATAACAGTCACAATCCCCATTAAAACGCCTAAACCAAAAACCACTAGAATAGGTAAATAACTGAAGTTTAAATGTAAAAATTCTTTAATAGCTGAGGTTATAGGAATGTAAAGGCCAAAAATTAAAAGTAATGTAGAACCACTAATCCCCGGTAATACCATCGCTGAGATAGCTACCATCGCAGCTACAAAAACATATAAAATAAGACCGAGGGATAAATGGGTAATATCGACGACATTCGAAGAACCTGATATCGGATTAAAATAGGTAATAAGAAAAACGATTACGATACCAAGAAGGAAAAAAATTAAATTTTTATATTTCCCTTTTAAAACTCCTTTTTCTTCCCCGATAATAAGAGGTAAAGAAAAAATAATAAAGCCAAGAAAAACAGAACTTACTTCATAAATATGATTTTCAAACAAGCTCGTTAACACTAAAATAGCCAAAATCATACCAATCATCCAACCGATACCTAGTTTAATTAAGAAAAATAAAGCTTCTTTCTTTTCTTTTTTACTACCAAAAACCAAATTATTAAGAGAATTAATAAACGAGTCATAAAAACCTAAAATAAAGGCTACCGTTCCGCCACTGACACCAGGAACACTATCGGCAAGGGCCATACAAAACCCCCGAAAACCATTGACTAAATAATTCATATGAAAATTCCTTTCTGCTAAAAGTATACACTAATCTAAAATTTTTAGAAAGACTTTTTTGTATGCCGTTGGCATAGAATAGACAGTTTCTAACTCGTTTTTAGTAACCAAAAGTTCTTTAGAAGGTTTCTTTAGAAGTTCCACAAGATAAACTTGCATATTCCATATAATATGAGAAAAAGTATGACTCACTTTTCCTTTATATGTAATACTTTTTATATTAAACGATATTTGACTTATAATTTCTTTTTCATCTAAGTATCCTTTTAAGCTATAAAAAGCATACATTCCTTTTAATAGTTTTTCTTCTCTTTTATAAATAACATACTTATTGTGATAACGAAAAACAATCACCGTTAAAGCTTCTTCTTTTTTCATCTTTTTCTTTTCCTTCATAGGATACAAAGAAACACTTTTATGGTGATAAGCCCCACAACATTTATTTAAAGGACACTTTTCACATAAAGGAACTTTTTTAGAAGAACACACGGTCGCGCCAAGTTCTATAAATGCTTCCGTAAAATCTCTTGCTTGCCCCTTTTTCATAAGATACTTTAGTTTTTCCGTATACCCTTTTAAAAGTTTCGGCTTACTTATATCCCCTTCTTCTTCATAAACACGCGACAACACCCGTTTTACATTGCCATCAATAGCCGGTTCTAACTCATCATAACAAATCGATAAGATAGCCCCAACCGTATAAGGACCCAGACCAGGAAGAGAATCTAAAAGAATCTTATCATTCGGTAAAGTTGTATAACCTAAAGAAACCAACTTTTGTGCACATTTTTGTAAATTTAAAGCCCGATGATAATATCCTAAACCTTCCCAAAGTTTCAATACTTTTTCGGTATCTATCTTAGAAAGACTTTCTAAATCAGGACAAGCCTTTAAAAATCTTTCATAATAAGAAATAACGGTTTGAACTCCCGTTTGTTGCAGCATAACTTCGCTTAACCAAATTTTATAAGCATCTTTGGTTTTACGCCAAGGTAAATCTCTTTTATTTTTCCGATACCATTTAATTAAACATAAAACATCTTTTTCTGTCATAAACTACCTCGCCTCTAAATTTTAAAAGAAAATAAATTAATTGTAAAGCTTCGACATGCAAATTGAATTATTATTTTCTTTATGTTATATTTTTAATAGAAAGGCAGTGAACTTACTGTGAAAAAAATTAATTTTAAAGAACTTCTGAAAGGAATTCTAATTATTATAACTTATCTTGTCCTTTTACCTTTTTGTATTTCTCTTTTCTGTTCTTTAGTAGGTCTTGATTTAAAAAATACAAGTATTTATTTATTAGCTAACTTAATCGTTTATCTAATTGCTTTAGTTTTTCTTATCCTTTACCATTTTAAAAGCTTGAAAAAGGATGCTCAAAATTTTAAAAATAACTTTAAAGACTGTTTTATGGTTGCCCTTAAAAATTATGGCCAATCTTTGGTTTTAACCGCCGCATGCAATTTACTTTTAGTGAGTCTAACAGGAGGTATCGCAGAAAATGAAAGTGCCAATCGTAGTTTGATTACCCTTTATCCTCTTTTTTCCATCCTAACCATGGTTTTTATGGGACCTTTTATTGAAGAACTTATTTTTAGAAAAAATATGGATAAAGCATTTCATGATAAAAAAACTTTTTTGTTTTTTTCTTCCTTATTTTTTGGCGGAGCCCACATTCTTATCTCTCTAGACTTCAACTCTTTTGGGTCTTTATTTAATAGTTTTTTTAGTATCAACACCTTATTTATTATTCCTTATAGTATCATGGGCTATTTCCTTGCCAAATCCTATAAAGATACAGATTCTATATTCACGAGCACTTTAATGCATATGTTTAATAATGGCCTTGCCGTTATCTTCTCTATTATAGGAGCTTTCTATGGCGTCTGAGGAAATAAAAACAGAAAAGAAAAAAAGAAATCTTTTCCTAAAGATTTTCTTATGTTTTCTTTTTTTAATACTTATTATTATTTTTTATGCATTTAAAATGGAACCTAAGCGTCTTAAAGTGACCGAGACAGCCATTGTCAACGAAAAACTTCCTGCTTCTTTCGACGGTCTTAAAATTGTCCAATTCTCAGATATTCATTTTGGAATGTCAACAGGAGAAAAAGAAATAGAAAAAATGGTAAATAAAATAAACGATTTAAAACCCGATATTATTACTTTTACAGGAGACTTATTTGATAGTTCCATTAATTTAACCGATGATAATATCACCTATTTAAAAGAATCACTTAAGAAGCTCGATGCCAAACTAATCAAATTGGTTGTTAAAGGTGACAGTGATTATTTAAATGAAAATGCCTTTACTACGATTTTTAAAGAAGCTGATTTTAAAATCTTAGAAAGCGAAAACATACCTCTTTTTTATGAAAGTGAAACGCCTATTTATATAGGAGGAATATCATCCATTACCAAAAAGAAATACGATTTAACCACAGCCTTAAAAAGAGAAAATCCCAATTATTTACAAATTTTTTTAGTACATGAACCCATTTTATTTGATGAAGTAGCTAGTAATACGGATATAGTTTTGTCCGGCCATAGTATGGGAGGCCTTATTCGTTTACCTTTTTTTAGTTACTCGTTTGATAATACAGGTGCTTATCAAAAAGGTGCTTATCAAAATAAAAACTCCACTCTTTATGTAAGTGGAGGTATAGGTACCACAAAAGTAAATGCGCGTTTGTTAAACGTTCCAGAAATCAATTTATATAGGTTATATCATTCCTGAAAGCTTCAAAAAGAAGCTTTTTTTAATACAAATCTTCCATCTTATAATATTCATAAGAACTTTTACCAATTGCAAAAGCGAGATAACCTTTTTCTTGGTATTTTAAAGAATCTCTTTCACATAAAGCTCGGTAAATTTGACCGTCCTCATCTTTGTAAACAATTTCTTTAACCGTTGGCGTATCATCACTGACAAATAAAGGTCTTGCTTCTTCGGTAAAAGAAAAATCCGTATATATCTTTGTATTCAATTTAGGTTTAAAAGGACTATTAATATAAGGAACAAATTGTTTTTTACGAGGTACTTTCACTTCTTCTTTGATTTCCTTTTGAGGTTCTTCTTTATATGCTAAAGATAAAATTGGTTTGCGAATTTCTTTCATATCCGTAAAAGAATATTTTTCACCTTTCGATAAATAATCATAAATCTCCTCGATAGACATATCTAAATTAGGAATATTTAAGTTTTCATAGACATCTTGAATATCTTTATCTGTTACTTTTTCTAAACGCATTACTTCCTTACTGAAACACTGAATCTTTAAAATACATTCATTGTAAAAAGTAACTTCACTGTCCATAACAAGTTCTTCTTGTAAAACTTTATATTTTAATTTATTTATTTTAACACGATTTTCATCCATACCCTCGTAAAGTTTTCTTATATAACTCTCTAAATTTTCCCGTCTTTTATCTACAATTTCCCTATCAATGCGGTCTTCTTTCGTCGAAAGAGCAAGCGCAGGGGGTTCTTTATCCGGTAAAGCTAATGGTTCTTCTTTAGGTATGACATATGAATCAAGTGCATCTTCTAAAGAAACCTCTTTGAAAAGACTATCAAAACGATTTTCTTCTTCTGTTTTAAAAAGACTTTGAATATAGGTAACATACTCTTCTTTCGTTTCCGCATCTCCACAATCTCTTAAAAGAGGAAGAGGATGAGTCGTTAAAGATTCCTTTGTTTGAAAAAGTTTTTGATAATAATGATTTAAATTGTCTAACACATTATTTAAAGAATTAAAGACATCTTTAGCTACACTCTTTTTTAAAGTGATATCAAAATGGCCTTTTAAAATATTATTTAAGTGTTCATTAAAAACAATAATAGCATTTAATAGTTTTTGATAATCCTTTAAATCCTTGGCATTATAAGAAACGTTAAGTTCTTTAAAAATACTTTGAAGCATTTCATATAAAAAGGCATCTTTATCATCTGGACGTGGCATTTCATAAAAGACGTTTACAAGCTTCGTTATCTTTTCTTCCGTCATCTCGCCCTCTTTGCATATTTTTATAAATTTTTGATATATTTCGTTAAATCTGTTCATACAATCCCTTACCTATTCTAGGAAAATTATAGCATAAAAGCCTTTTAAACAAAAGGGGTTTTAAACATACAAAAACTGTTGAAAAATCAACAGTCTTACGATTAGACACATTCTACATAAGTATCAGATAAACAACGGATAGCACAGCAACAAGATAAGTCCATGGTAAAAAATGAGTTCGTTGCTACATATGGATTTAAGCTTGACGTATCAGGATTGGTATCCAAAACACGACAAGTACAGCAATTGTTATCAACTTTTTCTACTCTGAAAACGGTTGAGGTTGTGCCTCCTGAAACAGGATCTTTACTTGTAGGCATTGCAAAAGGCGTACCATTAGAACCACAAGTATAAAGTTCGATAGGTCTTGTATTACAAATTAAGCAATTAGGACCTCCGCCTAAAACTGGTCTATCACATGAATCTAAACAAGAGTCTGGACAAGCATTTTGTTGTAGTACTAAAATAACGTTTAGTATTTCCGCAATGCAATTTGATGAAGTGTTACTCATATATATTCCCCTTTCCTCTATTCTCACTATTAATTTATGTCAAATTTTATTTTTAGTGCATTTTTTTCCTTTATAGTGTATAATTTTTAAAGGGAGTTGATAGAATGAATGATTACGTTGTTTATGGAATAATTCTTATTGTTCTATTATTTATTTCTTTAGTTGTTATAAAATTAATGAAAAAAGATTTCCATCTAGAAGCTAATAAACTCTTAGGCTATTTAGGTGGTAAAGATAATATCATTAATGCCGAATGCAATCTATCACGATTTAAAGTTGTTTTAAAAGATATTTCCAAAGTCGATAAAGATGGTATTACAAAGTTAGGAGCCAAAGGAATTGTCGAAATTGATAATCAATTAAAGATTATTTTTGGTAAAGATGCAAAACAATTAAAAAGATATATAGACGAATTATTATAAAAAGACAGACTTCCCAAAAAAGCCTGTTTTTTTATGACAAAGATATTCCCATTGAAAATTAACGGCAAAAATGTCAGTAAATTTCAATGGAAATAGAAAGGAAATACCTATTTAAAATAAAAAGGCTCTTGTGAAGTTAGCCACGAGTTAATTAGAAGAGTTTTACCTAAAGGAACTTCTTTCGATAATTTAACTCAAGAAGATATTAATTTATTAATGTC
>CAKOOQ010000003.1 GCA_934098555.1 uncultured Bacilli bacterium | reverse complement strand
CCCGTACCATAATCACCTAAAACGAAATCACCTAAGAAAATAGGAACTTCTTTACCGTTGACAGGATTAATCGCTTTAACGCCTTTAACTTCACAACCTGTTTTATCTTTATTAAGTTCGGTTCTTTCCATGGCTGTTTTTTGTTTGGTTTGTTCCATATAGGCTAAAACTTCTTCTTTATTCTCCACGCGTGGCATTAAGTCTTTAATAATCTTACCATCTGGGGCGATGACAAAGAAAGTAATCCCATAAACAGTTTCGATGCATGTCGTAAAAATAGAAAAAGTGCCACCATCTTTTATTTGAACGTCTAATTCCACGCCAGTTGATTTACCAATCCAGTTTTTCTGACCAACTTTAACACGTTCTGTGAAATTAGTGTCATCTAAGCCTTTTAATAAATCTTCTGAATAACTTGCCATTTTAAGCATCCATTGCGATTTTTCTTTTTGAACAACGGGTGTGCCACATCTTTCACAAACACCACCTGCAGCATCTTCATTTGATAATACACTTTTGCATTTAGGACACCAGTTAACCGGCATTGTAGCTTTATAAGCCATACCATGTTTATAAAATTGTAAAAATTGCCATTGAGTCCATTTGTAATACTCAGGGTCTGTTGTCGAAAATTCCCTGCTCCAATCAAAAGAAAAACCTAAAGACTTCATTTGTCTTTTAAAGTTATGAATATTTTCTTTAACCGCTTCTTTAGGATGAATGTGATTTTTTATTGCGTATTGCTCGGCTGGAGCTCCGAAAGCATCCCAGCCCATAGGAAATAATACATTAAATCCTTTCATTCTTTTATAACGCGCTAAAGCATCTTGAGCAGTGTAACTTCTTACATGGCCAACATGAAGACCGGCTCCTGATGGATAAGGAAATTCTACTAAAACGTAATAAGGTGTTTTTTTAGAATCATTATAAGCTTTAAAGGATTCATGATTATCCCAATAAGCTTGCCATTTTTTATCAATTGTTTGATAATTCATTTTATTTTCCTTCTTTCTTTTTATATTTGTTTTCTAAGTGTCTTCCGTAAATTTCATACAGAGAATAAATTAAAGCAAAGAGTAAAACGAAACCCACCAGCATTTGAAAGATGGTATTGATTGGTAAAGCGGTAATAAAGCTGGCCGTGAAAGCCATAATAAAGGCATCTAACAAACTAAATACCAAAAGCATTTTCCGCACAGGAAGCTTTTTTCTATCCAAGTTAAATTTCTTTAATAAATAATTTAACTCGCCAATTGAAGTGTACTTACGTTTTTTAAAGTTATTTAAGTTCATAAAATACGTAATTATAAAAATAAGTAAAAACATCACCGCAAAAAAACCTATTTCCATAAATAATTCATATGTTTCCATAAAATCCTTCTTTCTTTTAGCCAAATAAAAAGGCGCTACCAAAAGGACGAGTTAAAACCCGTGGTACCACCTTAATTGCTACTCTTTGTTTGATAAAGGAAAACACTCCTATAAGCATCCAAAAGTAAGTTCGTAAATTTTCTTTGTTTGGTTCCACCTACCCCAAACTCTCTTTTAAAGAAAAGATTTACTACTACTCTTTTTTCTCTTGCTTTCAAAAACTATTATAGATAATATTTTTTCTTTTTGCAATCCTTTTTTATGCATCTTTTAAAAAGGAAAAATCACAAACTTCCTTTTTTGTCACTTTTAAAACAGGTAAAGGTTTGACGGTATCTAAGTAAGAAACGTCTAAATCCTTAATTTCTTTTTGAAACTCAACACCACTAAAAGCATACTTACCATACTTATCTTCTAATTCTTCATAGTTATTAACAACAAAATAACTAATAATGTGATTCGTCTTAGAATATAAGGTGAATTCTTCTATATAAGGTATTTTCGGTAATTTATTGATATTATCCAAAATAATAACACTTTCGTCCTGATTATTTTGTAAAGAGTGAAGATATTGGTCGAGCAAAATTAAACCTAAATGGCTCTCTTGCTTTCTTTGAGAGAAGAACAAAGCTGTTTTTTCTTTTTTCTCATCTATCCCTATTTCATCATTAGCTAAAATATCTAATAAAATAGGCCGACAAATATAACTACTTAAAGCTTGTTTAAGGGTGGATATAACACCCGCTCTCGTTTCAATAGGGGCGAAAATCGTGCTCGCTCCTAATAAATAAATCGGGTCAAAAGCATCACCATTTAATAAATAATGTCTTAAAGAAGAGATGCCTTCATCACCATCTTTATCTATCATTTTCAATAAATTAATGACACTGTAAAGATTAATTTCTTCGTTCTTTCCCTCTTTAAATAAAATAAGGATAAAGGTAGAAAGCAAATCACTGGCACTATTGTACCAAAACTCATCCACAGCATTATTTCTGTTAAAAATAAATGTTTGACTAATATTTTGAACTAAAGAAATCGCTTCATCTATTTTACCTCTTTTATATAGAGTATAAGGATACATTAAAATATTAAAACCACAAGAGTTTGCTTCCTCATTTATATTAACAATTTTAACATCATATCCTTTTTCTTTTAAAATATCATAAAAATGATTATAATAATCCAGTTTATTATCCCAAATAAATAAGTTTTTTCCTTTCTCAATATAACTTTCCATTTCCTTAAACATAAACCCTACGGTTTTGCCACTACTGGGTTTACCTACAATCATATTTGTATTTTTCATATTTAATCCTTCTTTCTTATAAGTTTTTGCTTAATCTCATTTTTGTAAATCACACCATCTTGTGTTCGTATTCTTAATTCATCTATCTTTTTTATTTTTTCATTTAGCTTTTTTTGCTCTTGAAATATTTTTTCTCTTTGCCGCAAAAAAGCTTTCTCATTCCAACGATTCCAGTTATCCCGAATTTCGATTAAGGAAAAGCCCGCTTCTTTTAATTCCATTATTAAACGAATATCATCTAGTTGCGTCTCATCGTAATATCGGTATCCTGTATAAAGGTCAATATCACAAGGTTTAAACAATTCAATATCATCGTAATATCTTAATGTTTTAACAGGAACACAACAACGTTTCGAAAATTCACCAATCTTTAATTTTTCCATCTTAATACCCCATCATCTTGCCAAAGAAAACAAGTATACTTAACACTATTAATACTATCACATAAAATGTTAGAGGTGTAGTATCTTCATCAACATTTTTTCCTAAGTCGTAAAGTTTTTGTTTTTCGTATCCTGTCTTAGCATAAGTTTCCCTAAATTTATCACAAGAACTATCGCAAGAACAAATGTAACATTTTCGTACCCTACACTTATAGATACCCTCTTTCTTTTTATCACTTGTATTTATGTATTCACAATCCGAACAATATTTGGCCATAAAACCCTCCCACATCTAAATTAAATCATTACAGTTAACGAGAGGGTCAAGGCCTATCCCAATATTTCTTCTAAATTATGTCTTTTCGTATCTTGGGCCGTGATATATTTTTTTATCTTTTCGCACACCCCTTTTTCTTTTTCATCAAAAATATTTTCAAAATAAGCAAGAACATCACCGGCATCTTTAAAATAACCTTCAAGACGCAAAGTCTCACTAAATCGAATTATTTCTGTAGATAAATTTTTTAAAATATGTTCATCAAAAATTCTAAGAGCTTCATATCGACAAGCTTTTTCATCATCCTTATTATCACATACCCAAGACGCTTTTAAATACATTTGATAGGCATTATAGTAATTTTCTTCCTCTTGATATTGCCAAGCGATAAGCAAAATTTTTCTTAAATCATTATTTTGAATCTTTAAAAGTTCTTGAACCTTTTTATCTTTTTGCCATAACTCTAAATTATTCATAAAAAGAGGTGAAATCGTTTTGGTAATATCATAATTTGCATAATGACAATGTGGACACTCTTTGATACCAAGACTAATTAAAGAAGCATCTTTAGGTTTCCCATCAAAATCAGGATATCCTAACCGGGCATAAGAAAGAATATCATTATATGTACTTTTATGATGACATACGGCACACTCATAAATATTTTGTATTATTTTCATTTTTCATTTCCTCCCCCAATAAAATATTTATGTTTTTAATGTAACATTACAGTTGACAGGAGAGTCAATAAAAAAAGAACAAGGCTTACTTGTCACTTTTTAATAATTATCTTTCCAAAAATCTTCGTCCAAATCTGTTAAGTTTAATGTGCCTACTAATTTGTTTTTAAAACGATAATTTTTAAACACCATATAATCTAAAATGAGTAGATTACCCATCACAAGAAATTCAAACATATTTTACCTCCTACTTATATATTCAAAAAAAATCTTTGATTTCCTTTTTTTTCGATAAAAAAGTTTGAATTTAATGTAAAGTTTACACTTTTAGATGAAAAAAGCAACGTCTGGTTAACGTTACTCTTTAGTTTTTAAGGCGATGTGTAAATCGTCTAATTGTTTTTTTTCAACAACATTGGGACATTCACTCATCAAATCAGAAGCACTCGCTGTTTTAGGAAAAGCAATCACATCGCGGATATTTTCAGTATTCGTAAGAAGCATGGTAAGTCTATCAAGTCCAATGGCTAAGCCACCATGAGGAGGTGTTCCGTATTTTAAAGCGTTGACAAAGAAACCAAATTTATTTTGAATATCTTCTTCGGTAAGTTCAAGTGCTTCAAACATTTTTTCTTGGACTTTGGCATCGTGAATACGAATAGAACCACCACCGGCTTCATAACCGTTGATAACAATGTCGTATGCTTTGGAATAGCAATTTTCTTTGTCATTAAGTAATTTATCAACATCTTCATCTTTTGGAGCTGTAAAAGGATGATGACAAGCTACAAAACGATGCTCTTCTTCACTATACTCAAATGTTGGGAAATCAACAACCCATAAAAGGCGATAACTATTTTTATCAATAATATTTAAATCATTGGCCACTTTACATCTTAAGGCACCTAAAACCGTTTTCATTTTATTACCCACAACGATAAAGGCAACATCTCCTTTTTCCAAAGAGAGTTTCTCGGTAAGACTTTTCTTTTCCTCTTCCGTTAAATTTTTAACAATACTACCGGTTAGTTCGCCCTCATATTTTAAGTAAATCAAACCACTTGCCCCTCTTTGTTTGACAAATTCAGTACATTTATCGATTTCTTTTCGAGAATAATGTTCACTGGCTCCTTTAGCCACGATAGCATCGATATTTTCATTGTTTTGATAAGCTTTTTTTAAAAACTCTATAGTGGTATCTTTAAAACAGTCTCTAATCTCTTTAATTTTCATATCAAAACGTAAATCAGGTTTATCAGAACCATAATATTTCATGGCCTCGGTCCATTTCATTCTTTGTAAAGGTAAGGTGATGTCAATCCCCTTTATTTCTTTAAAGACAGAGGCGATGAGTCTTTCCGTCATCGACATAATATCATCTTCCGAAATAAAACTCATTTCCATATCCACTTGGGTAAACTCAGGTTGTCTATCGGCTCTTAAATCTTCATCGCGAAAACACTTGGCAATTTGAAAATATCTTTCAATACCACCAACCATTAAAAGTTGTTTAAAAAGCTGCGGACTTTGTGGTAAAGCATAAAATTTTCCTTCGTTTACTCTACTTGGCACAAGATAATCTCTTGCGCCTTCTGGCGTTGATTTACATAAAATAGGAGTTTCTACTTCTATAAAATCTTCATTTGTTAAAAACTTTCTAATAGCCATCATAATTTTACTACGCGTGATAAGTTTTTCTTTTATTTCATCTCTTCTAATATCCAAATAACGATATTTAAGACGCGTATCTTCTAGAGCATTCGTGTCTTCACTAATTTGAAAAGGAAGTTCACTTGCCTTATTTAAAATTTCTAGTTCTGTAACATCTATTTCTATTTCACCGGATTTCATCTCTTTATTCGGATGTTCTCTTAGAGTAACCTTACCCGTTACTTTTAAAACATATTCATTTTTAACTTGTTCAGCCAGTTCATAATTTTTATTATCGGGATTTAAAACGAGTTGCACAAGGCCACTACGATCTCTTAAATCAATAAAAATAAGACCACCTAAATTTCTTTTCTTTTGCACCCAGCCATAAACAGTAAGCTCTTCACCTAACCGTTCTTTAGTAATTTCATTATTCCATATTGTTTTCATTTTCTTCCTCCTAAAGATAAAAAAACTCCTATAACATAAGGACGAGTTAACCCGCGGTACCACCTTATTTCATAAGAGTTTATGCACTTTTTCTTTTAACGCAAGAACTACGTATTATCTTTCCTTGGTGTCTTTCCTTTTTTTGTTTTCTTTGATTTCACCAAACTCAAAGTCTCTAAAAAAACAAATAAAAGTACTCTTCCAATTAATAATTTCTATTTCTATTATAATTGTTTTTTTTCTTTTGTCTAGTTATATTTTGTTCATTATTCCCAAAATGATTATTCAAAAGTGTTTCTACATTTTCTAAAAGTATCGTTTTTTCCATTTCATAAAGTTCTCTTGTTTTGTTTTTCTTCTCCTCTTCGTCTATCGTAAATGAAGAAAGACAATCTTCGATTGTAAGCAAGTGACCCGTATCAATAACATAAAGTTCTTGTTGTAAAAAACGCGTACTAAATCTTTGATATTCTTCTTTATTAAGACAAATACTATAATTAGGATGATAGATATTATTTTTTGATATATCTAAACCTAATAAAAGAAACTTTTCATTGGCTGTTTTTTGGACAAAAAGATACTTTCCCGCTTGTTCTTCTGTAAATTCAACAAGAAACCCTTTCCTTTTGTTTTCAAAAGAAGCATTTTGCATAAACGCTTCCATTCTTTTTTCAATTCGAGGATAAAACAAATCACTGTAATAAAGAGGACGTCCTAATTTTCTTTGTAAATCAAAATATAAATTATCATCAAAAGCAAGTTTTTTTAATATTTCATAATAATATAAATGAGCATTTTCTAAAAAAACACTACGTAAAAGACCTGTTTTAACACCTAATATTTTATCCATGCTTTCTTTATTAAAAGAAAAAGATAAGGCTTTCTTCCCGTCATCAAAAGTATAACGATAATTTAATTTTTCTATTTCCATCGCCTCGTACCAAGTTAAAGCATCCTGTAATTGATAAACTATTTTTTTAAATTCTTCATAACTTAACATAAAAACCCCCTGCTAAACAGAGAGTTATTATAGCACATTTGTATCATTTGTCAAATTTGAGAAGCATATTCCATAAGTTTCATAAACATAGAAATAAATTTTCTATCTAAACCCACATGTTTTAATTTACGAATAGCTATTCTTTTTTTCTTGATATCCATATCACTAAAGATAATGTCAGAAAGCATTTCTTTTAAATTTGTTTTAATTTGTAAATCATTAATGATAGAATCAATATCTTCATTAATAAGACGAACGGCATCAATTTCAATATCTTTACCCTTACAATTGATAGATAATTGACTAGATGTTTTAACATGTTTGACAACCACCACAAAGTCCGTATCATCGACATAAGATTCTGAAGAATAAATCTCGTTACCTAAGTAAACGATAACTTGATCTGCTTTTCTTGTATTACGGAAACGAATTTTATAATCGCGATACTCAGGGATTAAACCACTTTTTCCTTCTATAGGTCGAATAATAACCGTAAAGTTATTTTGTAAATAGTTGTAATCAATGGCACTGATTAAATAATAGCCTTTCTCATACAACCGTGTTTCTCCATCATCTTCATAAAGGTTGTAAATATTACTTTTACCAGGAAAAATGTGAATTTCCATACTATCAGGAACACTCGTATCATTTAAATTTTCATAAAAATTACCTAAAGGAATAATAGAACCTGATTTAGCAAAAACAGGATAATCCTCATCTTTATAAAAGACAACATAACGTTTATTACCTAAAAATTTTTTACCCGTTTTAAAATCATACCAAACACCATCCGGTAAAAAGATATCTTTAACCGTTCGATTCATAACCACATCTTTTTGTTTGGTAATCGGACAAACGAGTAATTCCGAGCCAAAATAATATTCATTTTTATACTTAGGTTCATCATATATTTCAGGATTTTGATAATATAAAGGTTGCATAACCGGCATACCCGTTTGATGGTATTTAAAACCTTCAGTATATAAATAAGGAATCAAACGATGTCGCATTCTTAAATAATCTTTAACAATTTTTAATGTTTTCACATCCCATTTCCAAGGTTCTCGTTTATAGTATTTGCCACCTTTTGAAGAAAGACGAAGAATCGGACTAAAAACACCCATTTGGACATAACGCATGTAAAGTTCAGCTTCCTCGATGCCTCCCATGTAGCCCCCGATGTCATGACTCCACCATAATAGTCCTTTGTTAGAAGCGGAAGAATCAAAAAATGGTATTTCATTTAAAACATCCCAAGAAACAAGCGTTCTTCCACCATCTAAAGCGGTGTATTTTTGAGAGGCTACTCCACCATTGAAACTTAAAAGAAAACCTCTTTTTTCTTCTTTACGATTTGCATAATAATAATGGTAATAAGAAAGTGCCCTTTTAGTTAAAATATCTTTCTCGTTATCATAAGTTAGCCAAAAAAAGTCTGTCCCTTTAAGCTCTAAAGGAGAAATAAGCTCGTGTAAATAAATCTGTAAAATATTTTTATCAAAGGCATTAAAAGGAATAATGCTTTTATCATTTAAATTCATATAGGAAGCTATCTTTTCATAAGCATCTTCATGAGGCATAATCCCCTCGGTAGGATTAATATTTAACCCTAGCTTAACATTTCGTTCGTGTAAAAAATTTGTAAAATATTCAGGGTCAGAAAATAAATTGCGATTAAAAGTATAACCAGTTTTATATTTTTCTAAATCACGAGCATCTTTTAAATGCCAAAATTCATCTAATAGCAAAACCGATAAAGGAATCTCTTCTTTATTAAATTTTTCCAGTAAAGAAGAAATATCATCAAAATTATAAATCTCACTTTTATTCCACCAATTACCAAGGGCATATCGAGGAATTAAAGGAGGATAACCTGTTAAAGTAAAATAGTCTTTTAAACATTTACCAAAATCTCTTCGGTACATAAAAACGTATTTATCAAAACGATTTTCTTGATTAGGAATTAAAAAGCCATCTTGATTTAAAATCATCGAAAAATTATCATCTAAGGTGACAAAACCATCTACCGAATAAAGACCTTTTTGGTAATTGGCTTTATCAAGATAAAAGCCCGTCCCCGAAGTATTAAAATTTCTAACTTCTTTACTTTTTACATTCCATATTTTATCCGTATTTAAAAGATAAATTTCAATATTTAAACCTTCAAATGGCTTCTCTTTCATGTATTTTAACATGAAATATTTGGTTGTGATTTCTAAGTATTTATCATCTTGGGCCACTTTAAATTCTGGAACGGGAAAATCTCTATTAATAACTTGTTCGGTTAAGTCATCAAAGAATCTTCCATCTTTATTATATTCAAGACGAACAAGCTGTTCAGATAAAACCGTGATTCGATAGTTTGCTCCTTCAAATGTAACTTCACTTTTGCTTTTGGCTTTATTGTAATCGGGTTTAAAACACACATCCATATTATTCATTTTTAAGACCCCTTCCATCATTTTTAAATTATATCACAAGTTTCTTTCAAAAGATATTTACATTTTTAATTGACACTAGATGAAGAATGATTTAACATTAAAGAAATTTGGAAAGGAAAAATGTATGTTTATATATAGTGATGACAATAAAAGATATCATACTTTAAATTATTTTTTAAGAAAAAAATTTAAGCAAAAAGTCTTTAAAGTAAGTTTAAATGCGGGAATGGGATGTCCAAATATAAAAAATGGTCATGGCTGCATTTATTGCTCTAATAAAAGTGGTGATTTTGCGGGGAATGTGAATGATGATTTAGAAACACAGTTTGAAAATGTTAAAAATAGAATGATGAACAAATGGCCTGTCGCGTCTTACATTGCTTATTTTCAAGCGGGGACAAACACCTATGCCCCACTTCCTGTTTTAAAGAAAAACTTTGAAACGGTTTTAAAAATACCCAATGTCGTTGGTTTATCCATCGCTACTCGCAGTGACGCGATTAAAAAAGAAGTTTATGACTATTTAAGTGACTTAAATAAACGTACTTTTTTAACCGTAGAAATTGGCTTACAAACTATTCATGAAAGTACCCTTTCTTTAATCAACCGGGGCCACACCAAAGAAAACTTTGAAACCTGTATTAAGGAACTTCAAGAAAGACATATTTTTACCGTGGTTCACATCATTAATGGCTTACCTTATGAGACCAAAGAAATGATGCTAGAAACCGTCAAATATTTAAATGATTTAAAAATTGATGGTCTAAAAATTCATATGCTCCATATTTTAAAAAATACGCCCCTAGCCGAGCTTTATGAAAAAGAAAAATTTCATGTTTTAACCAAAGATGAATATATCGATATTGTCTGTGATGAGCTTACTTTATTAGACCCTAAAATCGTTATTGAACGTATCACGGGAGACCCAACCAAAGAAGACCTTGTGACTCCTGATTGGCTTTTAAAAAAGTTTTGTGTTTTAAATGATATTGATAAAGAGATGAAAAAACGAGATATTTATCAAGGAAGTTCACTCACCCATGAAAATAATTTTCGTGATGGGAAACCCCTTTAATTTCATTTCATAGGCCTCTTGAGAGCCTATTTTTTTGGCTAAAAAAGCCTCATACTTTTCTTCATAAAGACTCACACTTCTTTTAAAATTTACACTCCGCATATAATCACAAAAATCATCTGTACATAATTTTTTCACTAAACTTTTTTTATTTTCTTCAACATAAGTAGCAATATTTTTCGTCGTTATATTTTCTTCATAACCATAGCTATAAGGGATAAAAGATAGAAGAATAAAAATAACAAGAAGCGTTATGACAAAAATATATTTTTTCACACTTATCACCCAAAATTATAATAGCTTTAAAATCAAAAAAAAGATTGGCAATATCTACCAATCATTCTACATTTCGACAATTTCATATTCTTTTGCTTCTAAAGTTTCTTTTTGATGTTTAAAGTTTTTACTCCGCATAACAATTTTGACAATATCACCATTTAAGCGAAGTTCTTGAGCTTTTTTAAAGGTTTCTAAATTCTTTTCTGCAATAATAAAGGCTAACCTGTGTTTTTTGGATGGTACTTTAAAACCTCGTTCACTTAAAAGAAGAACAAGTCTTTCAAAACCGATAGAAAAACCAACGGCTGGAACCGACATACTGGTGTAATTAGCTACCATGTTATCATAACGGCCTCCGCCACCAATACTACTATTTAAATCATCGACCCCTATTTCAAAAATAGGTCCCGTGTAATATCCCATGCCTCTTACTAAAGTGGGATCAAAAACAACTTTAGCTTCACTGATAGATGTTGAAACGTCCATAATTTCTTTTAAATTTTGAACGATGTTATCCTCGATAACAAATTGCTTACAAAATTCTTCTAAAGATAAATCTTGTTTAAAATAGCCAAGAAAACGAGACACGCAATTTTCATCATAGCCATGGAAAGTAAGTTCTTCTTTAACCCCTTCAAAACCAATTTTATCCAATTTATCTAAAGAAATAAGAACACTTTCTAAATCACTTTCTTTAAAGCCTGCACTTAAAGAAAGGGCATTTAAGATACGACGGTCATTAATTTTAATCGTGAATCCTTTAAAATCTAATTTTTTCAAAAAACTAGTAATCGCTGTGATAAGTTCAATTTCACCTAAATTGGTTTTCTCACCAAAGATGTCTAAATCACATTGCATAAATTCCCGATATCTTCCCCGTTGGGGACGATCAGCACGGTAAACATTACCTATTTGAAAAGAACGAAAAGGACTTTGTAATTCATTCATGTTATTAGCATAAAAACGTGTTAAAGGTACGGTTAAATCATAACGAAGACCAGAATCTACCATTTCATCCATGTTAGTTGTATGTTCTAAATCGAGTTTTTCGCCTCTTTTTAAAATTTTGAAAATAAGTTTTTCATTATCTCCACCCTGTTTACTTGTTAAATTTTCAATATGTTCTACACAAGGGGTTTGAATTAACTCAAAGCCAAAATTTTCATAAGTATCTTTCATAACATTTAAGACATATTCTCTTAAAGCCATTTCATCAGGCATCATATCTCTCATGCCTTTAGTTGGTATTTTAATAAAGCCCATTTATAAACATCTCCTTCACGGACTTCATTATATCAAAAATCACCTAAAAAAAACAGAGAAAATTTCTTTTCTCTGTTTTTCTAATCTATCATCTATTTTACTTCGATGTATTTTTTAGTAGCTTCTTTATCGATTTTAGGAATAACAATATTTAAAATACCGTTATTAAAATGAGCATCAATTTCGTCTTCTTTAATATCGCCTAAATAGAAACTTCTTTGATATTTGCCATAGGCTCTTTCTTTGCGAATATATTTTTTATGTTCGTCTTTTTCTTCTACTTTTTTCTCTGCAGTTATAACGATGTTTCCTTTATTACATTCAATTTTAATTTCATCTTTTTGAAAGCCTGGTATATCCATTTCAATATGATATTTGCCATCTTTTTCGTAAATATCACATTTCATTTTACTATCATCCTCCGTCGTTAAAAAACTATCTAACAAATCATCTAAATAATAATTTCTTGGTACTAATTTCATAATATCACCATTTCCTTTCAACAATTATCATTATACTCTTTTTTTAGCACTTGTCAATAGTTAGTGCTAATTTTTCTTTTAAACACCAAATTATATTCAAAAGAAACAAAGTTAAAAATTTTTGATATCTAATACCCTATTTAGTAAGACTTTGAGATGAGACATTTTTACTCATAAATTTTTCTTTATCTACCTCATAACAATAACACATTAAAATATTATTATTTTCATCAAAATATGTTGATTGCTTGACTCCAGTTCTTTCAAAGCCAAGTTTCTCCATAATTTTCCATGAACCTGGATTTATTATAGCTGCAGATGTTATAATTTTTTCTATTTCTACTTCTTCGAACATATATTTTAAAACAGCTTGGGCCGCTTCTGTTGCGTAACCTTGACCTTGGTACTGAGGATTAATAAACCAACCAACATCTCTAATCTCCGGATTATCAGGATATTCATCCTTAGGTTGACATGTTATTTGCCCAATAGGTTCGCCATTTTTTAAAAATATACTCTAGGTAAATTTTTGACTATTTTCCCCATTTTGAATATCAACGATTTTTTGTTCATAAAAAGGAGTTTGTCTATCCCAATCGTTTAACTGATTCATGAATATCTTTCTTGCTTTCTTTAAATCTTCAATATTGTCCTTAGCTAAATTATTATTCACAAAAATTCTATCTGGTGTTGGGAAATAATATCTATTAACTGTTTCATCTCTTAATATATTCCATAGTGTAAATTGTTCTTTCATACTTGGTTTTCTTATAATTAATCTTTCTGTTGTTAAATCTTTTAATAAAATATTTTTCATATTTTTCATTTTTCCTTTCTTGTTTAAATACCAAAAACAGCTAGGAGTATAGAAAGATATTTATCGCGAACACTGTCTGTACGACTAGTCATAATAACCGGACTTTTTGTTCCGGTAAGAACTCCGGCCATCTCAATATGTCCCATAAAGACTAAACTTTTGGTACAAATATTACCACTTGCTAAATCAGGCATAACAAAGATATCTGCTTGGCCACAGACTTCATTATGAATTCCTTTATGTTCCGCGGCTTTTTTGGATAAAGCAATATCCATAGCCACTGGCCCGATAATAGGATACTTATTTACAAATTCTTCACTTTGAGCGACTAAACTCGCTTCTACCGTACTTAAAATTTTAGGGTTTACTTTTTCAAGCGCAGATAAAACCGCAATTTTAGGAACATTGACACCTAATTTTTTCATAATGCCTATCGCATTTTGCGTTATTTTTATTTTGTCTTTCACATCAGGACTTATGTTAACGGCACAATCTGTGAAGACCATAAAACGATTTTCTTCTTTATTTTCAATCACAGATGCTTGACTTAGTAAAGCCTCTTTTTCAATAAGACCTTTTTCTTTATCCAAAATGGCGCGCATAAAAGAAGAAGTCATCATAAGACCTTTCATCGGAATATCCGCTTTTTTTTCTTTGACAAGCAAAACAGCTAGTTCGGCACTTTCTTTCTCATCATCCGAAGAAATAAAAGTATAATCTAAAGGATTTTCGCCAAATTTGATTAGTAACTCTTTTATCTTAGGAACATCCCCAATTAGAACACCTTCAACGATACCTTTTTTACGAGCATAAACTAAAGCTTCAAGAGCATATTCATCCTGGGCATTCGAAAGAGCCACGACTTTTTTTATTTTATGTTCTAAAACATAGTTTTCAATTTCTGTAAAATTTCTAAACATAACTTACCTCCTAAAGTTCTTTAATTTCTTCTTCACCCATTAAAGCTTTATAGACATTAAGACCTAAAGACTCCATTTCAAATTCTCCAGGATAAAGATGAACAGGGGCGATGAAAGAAACCCGTTTTTTTATTTCATTCATTAAAAATTCAGAATGAGCCATGCCTCCTGTTATTAAAATCGCATCAATTTGACCTCCAACAACGGTTGACATCGCGCCAATTTCTTTAGAAGTCTGATAGCACATGGCTTGTAAAGCTTTTAAAGACGTTTCATCCTGTTCTTCTAAAGCCCTTTTTTGAATTTTTTTCACATCGGTCTCGCCAAGATAGCTCATAAGACCTCCGAAACCTTTTATTTTCTTTTTCATTTCTTCATAAGAATATTTACCACTGTAGCACATATCAACAAGTTGACCTACCGGTAATCCGCAAGCTCGGTCGGTGGAAAAAGGTCCATCGCCATCTAGACCGTTATTGCCATCAATCATTTTACCATGATGATGAATAGCCACAGAAATACCGCCACCCATGTGACAAACAACTAAATTAAGGTCTTCATATTTTTTGCCGATATCATGAGCATATTTTTTCGCAACGGCTTTATGATTTAAAACGTGAAAACGTGATAATCTTTCGATTTCTTTTAAACCCGAATAACGGGCCAAATCTTCAAACTCATCGGTACAAGCCGTATCGACAGTAAAAGGTATGGGTCCTTCTTTTGAATATTCATAAGCGAGTTTAAGCCCTAAGTCTGAGACATGATTGCCATACTTCATACTGGCCGATTCTTCAAGCATTTTGGTATTGATTTTATAAACACCACTGGTTAAGGGTTCGGTGTGACCTCCTCTTGAAACAAAAGCATCTAACTCTGGAACTTTAATACCATGTAAAGACATAAAATCATCGATGGCTTTCTTACGCATAGCAAATTGATCCCAGACGGTATTATATTGTTTAATTTCATCTGCATCATGCATCAAATTTTCTTTATAAAGACAATTTTCATTTTCATAATAGGCAATTTTAGTTGATGTCGTGCCTAAATTAATCACAAATATTTTTTTCATTTTCTTCTCCTTCTATGAAAAAAGAACATATTTCTATGTTCTATTTCGTTTTAAACATCTTAATAGCATTTCTTATAATACTTAAGATTACACTTAGTACAATGGTTAGAATCGTTGTTGGTACAAATACTTGCCAGAAAGTGTATGGATTTGTTGCACTATTTTTACCAAGCATACGAAGTACAAAAATGGCTATTGGATAATGAAGCATATAAATTTCAAGCGATATAGAACCAAGATAGGCCAATACTTTATTAGTATATTTGTTGTTAAGTATCTTTGTAAGATAATCTTTATTAAGTAATGATAACGTAATAACAGCAAAAATTAAAAGTGCAACAGTCCATCTTTCTAAGTTGAAGTATGTTGGTTGATAAACGGTATACCAAACAAGTAAAATACTACATAAAATATTTAATACGGTTAAGCCTATTTTTCCCATATTCGTAAATTCATGTTTTTTAAGCTCATTTACGAGATTGTAAATAAGGATACCACCTAATAAACCAATCATGACAAAGATAAGACCATTATTAAATCCTAACGTAGCCGTTTGACTTGTGGCAGCCCCACCCATACCATTGGTAGAAGCCGTTTGCAAGCCAAAAGTACTCCAAGCCGTTTGAGCGGCCCTAGTACCGGTGAAACACCACCAACCAGCAAAGAAAATAGTTCCAAATGGAGCGATAAATCCCATTAATAAATCTCTGTTTTTACAAAGAAGATAATATAGGAAATAACCGACGATTAAGATGGCTGAAATAAACCAAAGAGGTCCATTGAGATTAAAA
Organism: uncultured Bacilli bacterium; assembly: GCA_934098555.1. Taxonomy (GTDB): domain Bacteria; phylum Bacillota_I; class Bacilli_A; order RF39; family UBA660; genus Ventrenecus. Next base: position 33,381 of record CAKOOQ010000003.1, on the reverse strand, counting down.
AATTCATTGCCCGTACTACGAAGTCCAGCTGCATGAAAGCCTAAAAATTCCCAAGCACTATTCACTATCATTGTTAAGGTTTGTTGAAGATTATATTCAGGATAATAAAACTTCGTACAAAATAAAACGCCTAAAATGTAGCCAAGAACAAGTGTTGGTAAAAGGACTTTTGCGCGTGTCCAAGTATATTTCCAAGCATTTCTTCCCGGACTTTTTGCCGCATACTCTTTGTCATCTTTTCTTTTATCATGATGAGCCACTAAAAAGTAACCCGCCGTCAAAGTGAATATTAATAAAACTTCACTCGAACCAAAGAACCATTTTGCTTCAGGTGTCATAAAGTAGCCATTTTTGCCATCACAGGTTCTTGCAATGATAAAACCAACATGAAAACCGATAATAGCCACAGCAATAATAAACCGCCAAAGTTCAATTGCTACGTTTTTTGACTTTTCTTTCCCTTTCAATTCTTTCATTTTACTCTTCCTCCTATGATAAAATTATAGCATCTAAAAGGAAGAATAACAATGATATTTTTTTAGACAAATTTATTCAATAATAGCTTTAATTCGCCGAACACCAGCACTCGAAGACTCTTCTTTTTTTATTTTAAAATGGCCGATTTCACCAGTATGAGAAACGTGTGGTCCACCACATAATTCTTTTGAAACATCACCAATAGAGTAAACCGTAACACAATCAGGATATTTATCAACAAACATACATTCTGCTCCAGAAGAAATAGCTTCTTCTTTACTCATCTCTGTACAAATAACGGGGATATCTTCTTTAATCCATTCGTTCACTAAATCTTCTACTTTTTGTTTTTCTTCATCCGTTAATTTATGGTCACAAGGAAAATCAAAACGCATACGTTCTTCCGTAATATTACTTCCTAATTGATGAACGGAAGGACCGATTACTTTCTTTAAAGCCGCATTTAATAAATGAGTCGCCGTATGATATTTTGTTTCAATAACCGTATTACCAGACAAGCCGCCTTTAAATTTACCTTTAGAAGCCGTTCTTGATTTTTCTTGATGTTCTTTAAACTTTTCTTTAAAGCCTTCTTCATCAACATTCATCTTTCTTTCTTTGGCTTCTTCGGTAGTAAGTTCAATAGGAAAACCATAGGTATCATATAAATGGAAAGCCGTTAAACCATCAATGACATTGGTCTTAAGAGCAATTTTTTCAAATTCTTTTAATCCTTTTTCTAAGGTACGACTAAATTTCAATTTTTCATTTTTGATAACTTCTAAAATAACTTCTTTATTTTGGGCAAGTTCACTATAATAAGGAGCATATTCATTAATAAAAATCTTAGCTAATTCAATATCAATATCCGAATTAATATCAATGTTTAATTTTCTTTCATGACGAACAGCTCGGCGAATAAGTCTTCTTAAAATATAACCTTGGTCCGTATTACTTGGTTTAATACCAGCTGGGTCCCCAGCAATAAAAACACTCGTTCTAATATGGTCTAGAATAATACGCATAGACTTTTCATGACCTTCATAACTTAAGCCGCTTAATCTTTCTAAAGCATGACGAGCTTCATCCCAAATACTTGTTAAATAGTTATCCGTTTTACCTTCTAAAACCGCTACGACCCTTTCAAGTCCCATACCCGTATCCACATTTTTTTGCTTTAATTCGGTAACATTACCTTTTTCATCTTGGTAAAATTCCATGAAAACATTATTCCAAATTTCTACCCAACGACTATCTTCTGGGTCAAACTTTTCAGGAACAGGTGAATCATCACGCCAGTAAAAAATCTCAGTATCGCCCCCACAAGGACCAGACTCACCAGGAATCCAAAAGTTATCCTCACGTCCAAGATAGGCGATGCGTTCTTTTTTGATGCCTAATTCCATCCAACGATTAGCAGAAAATTCATCTCTTGGAATTTTATCATCGCCTTCAAAAACTGTGACAGCAAGTTTTTCAACAGGAATATTTAAGATACTAGTTAAAAATTCACAACTATAACCAATACTTTCTTTTTTAAAGTAATCCCCTAAACTCCAGTTACCTAACATTTCAAAGAAAGTATGATGGGTTTTATCCCCAATTTCATCTAGGTCATTCGTACGAATGCATTTTTGGTAGTCGCAAAGTCTTTTACCATAAGGGTGATGTTCGCCCATTAAATAAGGAATTAAAGGTTGCATTCCAGCTGTATTAAATAAAACAGAAGGATCATTTTCAGGTACTACAGGAGCACTAGGAATTTGCTTATGACCCTTACTGACAAAAAAATCAATATATAAATCTTTTAACTTCATAATTCTTCCTCCACTATTTTTTTCAATATTTCTCTCATTTCATTTAATGATTTATCTTTAATACTATAATCGAAATCAAAAAAATTATCAAGAGCATGTTCGGTTTCGTGAGCTTCTTCCTCTTTCGTTAAACTCTTTTCTTCAAAATGATTATCCACTTTAATTGTTAAAGGATGATATTCTTTAAGACTCGTTATTTCTCTTGGAAAACGAATATCACTAATGATTAAAACATCGACAAACGATGAATAAATAGAAATATCTTCTTTCATTCTTTTTATAAAGAAATCTTCGTCTTTATTTTGTCTCACAAAAGAGCCAAAATCTTGGAGAAATGCACGAGGTTTTGAGGCAATTTCTCCATTCCAATCCGTAAGCTCTTTCGCAAACATTTTAATGTATTTACTATATTCGGTAATACACGCTCTTAAGTTTTTTTCTTTACATAAATTCTTTAATATGTTGGCCGCGGTTGTTTTGCCACTTTGAGCCTTACCCGCGATTAAAATTATTTTCATACTTTCTCCTTTATTTAAAAAAAACATATCTTAAAAGATACATTTTTATTCTTCCGCGATGATAATTTCATCTTTGTCTCGAAATAAATTATATTTTTCTTTAAAAAAACGCCATACCACTTTAACTAATGACATACAAGGGGTACATAAAATCATGCCAACGATACCAAAGAAATGTTCAAAGATAAGAAGGCCGACAATAATTGTAACTGGATGAAGTTCGGTGGTTTTACTCATCACAATAGGTTGTAAAATATTATTTTCTACAAGTTGAACAACGACAACAATAATTAAAGATAAAATACCAGTTAAAGGACTTTGGGCAAAACCAACAATAATCGCTACAATACCGCCAATATAAGGACCGACATAAGGAATCAAATCGGTGATACCACAAAGCAAGCCAAATAGTAAAGGAGCTTGAAGGCCAATAAAGAAGAAACCTAAGCTATCGCAAACAAAGACCATAGAAGCAACTAAAAGAGTGCCATTCACACTTTTTCTTACCTCAGTAGAAATGTTATTAATAAGTAAAGAGGCTTCGAAACGATTTTTCTTTGGTAATAAGTTAAGAAGATGACCATTAATCGAATCAAAATCAATAAGCATATAAAGACCAATAACAAGACCAAAGCAAATCGTTACTAAACTAGAAAATAAATTACCGACCATGTTCATAATCGTATTAGGTAATGAGGTCATAAAATCATTAAAGCTACCGGTGATGGTATTAAAAATTTGATTTTTTATACTAATAATATCAAGACCTTCAATATTAACAAAACGATTCACAATATTATTCATAAAAATTTCCACTTCATTAAAAATAGAAGGTAAATTACGAATTAAAATTTGTAATTGGTCATAAATAACGGGTAGCATGTAACCAAGAAAAAGCGCTACAGCTAAAATCATCACGGAATAGACAAGCATCGAACCAATAACACGAGGAATTTTTTTTCTTTCTAAACGATTCACTAAAGGATTTAATATCCAAGCCAGAACAAAGCCAATGAAAAAAGGGGATAAAACACTTAAGATATTTAAAATAAACGTCCAAATTCCCCATTCTCGGGCAATTAAAGTTACAATGAAAACTGTCGCGATTATCATCGTTATATAAAAGAAATGTAAAATCTTTTTGGATAAATCAATAACTTCATTAACTTCTTCCATGTTAAGCTTATCATTTTGTTTGTTATTAAAAAGTTTCACTTTAAAACCTCCCTCTAATCGTATTATAGCACAAGAAAAAATATTTATGAAAAAAAAGTGCCCTTAGACACTTTTATTTACGTTGTTTTAAGCCTTTGGTTTGGGTAAATCGATTTTCTTTGGAAGTTCTATTTTAGCTTTTAAAACAGGTTCTTCTTGAACTTCTTCTTTATGTTCTTCTTTTAAAATCTTAGGTTCTTCCACCGAACGATTGACATAAACAGAACTAAATACCGTAGGCATAACTTTTTTAGGCTTAACCTCTTCTTTTTTCTCCTCTACTTTAGGTTCTTCTTTAATCTCTTCTTTTGGTTCGACAGAAGAAGAGGTTGGTTCAGCAAAATGAAGAGGAGCTTCTTCTTTTTCTTCTAAAACAGGTGACTCGGTTGTATTTTCTTTTTGGTCAATACTTTCAAGTTCTTTAGTAATGGCTGCTGCAAGAGCATCAAAATCAAATTCTTTTTCTTCTTTTGGAACGTCTTGTTCTTCTTTTACGGGTTCTTCAATATTTTGAATAGGTGTGATACCAATATCTTCATTCAAAACATTATTAACCGTTTGTAAAGGTTCTTCTGGTTTTATTTCTTTTGTTTCCATAACAACCGGTTCAGTCATCTCTTTAAAAAGAGGTTTTTCTTCGGTAGGTGCTATAACTTCTTCTTTCTTAGGACTCTCCTCTGGTTTTACTTCTTTATCTTCATTTTTTATCGCATCTTTTTTGCCAAAAAACAAAATGACCAAAAATAGGACGATTAAAACCCCAATGAAAACAAATAAATAAATGCCAAAGTTCTCTATTTGATATAAACTTTCTAGAAAATCTTTCATATTAATCAATCACCTTTTTATCTTCTACTATAAAAATAGGATAACACAAATATTCACATCGCGTCAACCACTTTTCTTGTATCCTTATTAAAAATTTATGTACTAAAGCTTAAAAAAATACACAAATGTGCATTTTACATATAACGATTCATTTGACTCATTACCTGTTTAACCTGTTTTTGACTTGGTTTTCTACCCATGCTTGTCATCATGGTTTCTATCATTTTTTCATTGATAGGGGGATTTTTTTGTAAATATTTTTTCATAACACTTCTTGCTACAAAAAAGCCGATAATGATGCCAATAATAAGTCCTACGACAATTAGTAAAATATCATGTAACATATCACTGCCTCCTTATGTCTTTATTTTACAAAAAATAAAAAGAAGACGCAAGTTATTTTGCTTCTTCTTGAGCTCGTGATTCTCTTATCACAACGATTTTGATGGTGCCTGGATATTGCATTTCTTTTTCAATTTTTTCTTTGATATCCTTAGCCATCTTGTATGAGGCTGCATCGGTTACTTCTTCTGGTTTCACCATAACCCGAATTTCTCTACCAGCTTGCATCGCGTAGGTTTTTTCGACACCACTAAAGGAATTACCTATTTCTTCTAATTGTTCTAACCGTTTGATATAGTTATCTAAAGAATCATTTCTGGCTCCTGGACGCGCGGCAGATAATGTATCTGCAATTTGCACAAGAGCCGAAATAATAGAAGTTTGTTCTACATCACCATGATGAGATAAAATAGCATTTAATACCGTATCACTTTCATGATATTTTTTGGCAATATCTCCACCGATGGAAACATGACTTCCTTCGACTTCATAATCAATAGATTTACCAATATCGTGTAAAAGGCCCGCTCTTTTAGCAAGTAACACATTTTCTCCTAATTCGGCAGCCATAAGACCACATAATTCACCGACTTCTTTAGAATGTTTTAAGGCATTTTGACCGTAACTTGTCCTAAAGTGAAGTTTACCAATTAAATAAACGAGTTCAGGGTCTACTTTCGTAAGACCAAGCTCATAGCAAGCTTCATTTCCTAATTCAGTGATTTTTGTATTCATGTCTTTACATACTCGGTCATACACTTCCTCAATTCTAGAAGGATGAATACGACCATCTTTAATAAGAGATTCAATTGTTATTTTAGCAATTTCTCTTCGTAATGGATCAAATGAAGAGACAACGATAGTTTCTGGGGTATCATCAATAATTAAATCGACACCCGTGACAGCTTCTATCGTTCTAATATTTCTTCCTTCACGACCAATTAAACGTCCTTTCATATCATCATTTGGTAAACTTATGGTACTTACTGTTTGTTCTGTAGCGACATCTTCTGAATAACGTTGCATGGACTCAACAATTATATTTTTTGCTACTTCATTAGCTGTTAACTTAGCTTCTCTTTCTTTTTCTTTAACAAGTTCAGCGATTTCTTGTGACATTTCTTCTTCACATCTTTTTAAGATTAAGTCACGTGCTTTTTCTTTAGAAAATTTGGCAATCTTTTCTAAACGACTCATTTCTTCTTTTAATATTTCTTCCATCTTTTCATCTTTGATTTGGATTTCTTTTTGTTTGGCTAATAAATTTTGCTCTTTATCATCTAAAGAAGATTCTCTCTTTTGGAGAATTTCATCTCGCTTATCTAAACTATTTTCTCTAGCTTGTAAACGATTTTCTGATTCTTTTAATTCGTCTTTCTTTTCTTTGATAGCTTTATCGGCCTCTTGTTTTAAACGATATGATTCTTCTTTAAATTCAATTATACGATCTCTTTTTTGTTTTTCTGCTTCACGTTTTGCTTCATCTATTAATTTACTAGCTTGTTTAGCTAAACTATTTCCTCTTAAATAGAAGAAAAGCACAGCAAACCCGATTCCCAAAAATATACCTACAAGGACGAAGAAGATAGACCATATTCTTAATGGTTCCATTTTTATCTCCTTACTATTTATAGAAAATAATATATTATTAAAATCTATAATTGTATTATATAGAACTTTTTTTAGATTTACAAGGTATAATATTTATTGTAAATATGATGTAAATAATTGTAAATAAAAAAAGAGATTACTTATTCTCCTTTTCATTTTCTTTGGCTTTATTCACTTTAAAACCGTAGTGTTCCCTTATTTTTGCCTCTATTTCATCTTTCATGGCTGGATTTTGTTTTAACGTTAGCTTGACATTTTCTTTACCTTGACCGATTTTTTCACCCTTATAAGAATACCACGCCCCAGACTTATCAATGATATTTAAATCACTGCCAATATCAATGATTTCTCCTTCTCTTGATACTCCTGTTCCATACATGATATCAACAGAAGCCAGCTTAAAAGGAGGGGCCACTTTATTTTTTACCACTTTAATATTTGTTCTATTACCGAGAATTTGATCTCCCACTTTTATTTGTTCTCCTCTTCTAACATCAAGACGAATTGTTGAGTAAAATTTTAAGGCTCTTCCGCCAGGTGTTGTTTCAGGATTACCAAACATAACACCTACTTTTTCTCTTAACTGGTTAATGAAAATAGCTGTTGTTTTTGTTTTATTAATCGCTCCAGATAATTTTCTTAAGGCTTGACTCATAAGACGAGCTTGAAGACCGACGTGACTATCTCCCATATCGCCTTCAATTTCCGCTCTAGGAACTAAAGCGGCCACAGAATCCACGACAATAATATTAACAACTTCACTCCGAACAAGCGCTTCACAAATTTCTAAAGCTTGCTCTCCCGTATCGGGTTGAGATAATAAAAGTTCATTAATATCAACACCCAAATTTTTAGCATAAACAGGATCTAAGGCATGTTCGGCATCAATAAAGGCCGCACGCCCGCCATTTTTTTGAACCTCGGCAATAGCATGGAGAGCAAACGTTGTTTTACCAGAAGATTCTGGACCATATATTTCGACAATTCTCCCCTTAGGATAACCACCTACTCCAAGAGCAATATCTAAAGCTAGTGAGCCACTAGAAGTTGTTTCAATTTCCATATGTTCATCAGAACCTAAACGCATCACAGCCCCTTTACCAAATTGTTTTTCAATATCTAACAAAACTTGTTCTAATACCTTATCTTTTTCTTTTACGTCCTTTGATGTTTTCATAAAAATCATATATTCTCGCTTTCCGATATCATTGTAACTTACTTTATTTTACTTGTCAACGCTTATACAAACATTCGTTTGCTTGATTTGCGATAATAAATTTATAGAAAAAAAAAGCACTAGATTTTCCAATCTAGCACTTTATCTTTAATATCAAAATAATAAATGACACCACTTGCTACAGATAGCACAGTTGCGATATCGATTAAAATTTCGGCAATATAAATATTCCATACTTCAAAAGGTAAGTTATAAAAAAGCATCAAAGAAATTCCAGAAAGCATAGTAGCCGTTTTTAATTTACCCCATTTATTGGCTTTCACAATCACTTTCTTTTGAGCGGCCGCGATACGTAGGGCATCGACAATGATATCCCGTGTGACAATAATAACCGGTATTAAAACACTGATAAAGCCTTGATAAGCTAAGACAATTAAGACGCCATTTACTAAAACTTTATCGGCAATAGCATCCATAATCGCCCCATAATCACTTGCTTTCTTTTCTTTACGGGCAATTTGCCCATCTAAATAATCGGTAACAGAAGCGATAACAAAGATAAAACCAGCCAGTAAATATTTGGTATCAACAAGTACTTTACCAGCAACTAAAAAAGTTGGGAATGTAAAATGAATATCACTCCAGGGAAAAAGGAGGAGAAATAAAATAAGAATGGCCATAATCATACGACTTTTCGTTAAACTATTTGCTAAATTCATTTGAAACACCTGTACTTTCTATAATCTATACACCTGAGGATGCTCTAATTTGGGAAACACTCCAAACGATGATAAAAATAACAGCCAAAATTAAAAAGATATAAGTAATAGCATAATACTTAGTTGGATACTTACGCATAGGTTTTGAATAAGGAGAAGAAATTTCTGGTTCTGTTTTTTCCTTATTCATTTCAGCCATTTTCTTTTCGATTTCTTTAATGGGAATCTTGGAAGTATATTCAAACATATACTCATTAAATTCATCGACTAAACTATCTGGATTTAAACCTAAATATTTGGCATAACTGGCTATATAATCTTTTAAATCATAAATATTTTTAAAAGAACCCATAGCCCCTTCTTCAATATTTTCTAAGATAACATCTTTTATCCCGAGATCTTCCGAGGCCTCTTTGATACTGACACCGGATGATTCTCTTGCTTCTTTTAAAGTCTTTCCTATTTCAAACAAGACACTCACTCCTTGCATTATTACAAATAAAAAAAATAACTTATAAGCCTTGTTCTGTACGTCTTTTGACGCGACAAATATTTATCTACCATTGCTGGTCCATTCGCCCGTTTCATTCCGCTTGAATAGCTCCCCTACCATAATTTGGGTTTCTCACTTGTGGGGTTTACCACGTTCCACTTCCAAGGTTTCCCTTTTCTTCGTCACTTTGGCACTTTTATACCTACTAAAACCATTTGAGGTTTCTTCAGAGCCGTTAGAAATAAATTTCTACCTTAGGTTATTTTTTCCCTAAGCACAAACACTACAACCATCGCAGGTTGTGTGAGCAAGGACTTTCCTCTACATAATTATATGCAGCATTTGTCAAGTTATTTATTATATTTTTCGTATACAAATTTTTCTAATTGACTAATTCTTCTTAATAAATCAACATTACTTACCGCACTCGTATCTTCTTCACTTTCTTTGGTTTCTAATTCCGTTTGAAGTTGGCGAAGTTGGGCTTTCAAATTTGTATTTTCACTACTAAGTCTTTGATATTCTTTCTCGTATCCCCTAATCATTCTTTTAAATTCAGCATAATCTTTAATAATGATATCTAAAAAATTATCTACTTCTTGAGGGCGATATCCACGAGCATCAATTTTAAACTCTTTTTCATAAATTTCTTCAGGGCTTAAAACAATTTTATCATTCATACACTCACTTCCTCAAAATAATATTACCAGTTGACTCTTCGTTTGTCAATTGAAACAAAGACCTCATTTACTAAGGGTACGCATTTTCGTATATGTACGCATACTTGCTAAAATCTCGTCTTTTAAGGTCATAAACTTTTCATACTCCACGGTAAGGCTGGTTGTCTCATTCCTATGCAATTGTTCTTGAACTAATTCACATCTTTTAGGAGTGAAAAATTTAGCATAAGCATTAATAAGATAATTCATATTTTCAAAATTTTCCTGACCTATTTTAGCTAAAAGAATGACCAAGTTACCCTGAAAACGACTTTCAATGATTTCTTCTTGATATTCTTTATAAAACTCTTCTATTAAGCAAAAATATATTTCATATGTACTATAATTAGAAAAGGATACATTTTCTTCCTCATCAAAAGCAAACATTTTATTTTCAATCATAAGTTTCGAAATATCTTGAGCAATTCGTTCATTAATAACTTCATTAAAAAGTTCGTAAGGACAATTGTTTTCTGAAAAACAATGATTTTTTGAATATGAGTTTCGTTCATATTCCAACCAGACGTATGAAAACATCCTTCTTTTGTATAGCTTATAATATGTGATTCTAATAAATAATTTAATTCGTGAACAATGACATGGTCTACCCATTTATGGTTTGTCATATGAATAGTGATTAAAGGAAGTAACCTAAGGTGTTCATTTTCATAATAAAAATCGGTCCATATGCCACTTTTATACATATAAAAAAGAGCTATGGCTATACCTTTTAAAGGACGGATAGCCCCTTTTTCTTTGAACATTTCTTGTAAAGCTTTATATTCCTCTAAATGACTAGCAAAATCTTCTATAAAGTCCGCATAACACGCACTATTTATTTTTTTAACTTTTTGGACATTTTTAAACCAGCCCCTTTTTTTTCGATATCTTTACTACCTCTTGAGAAAAAATATTTTTTCCTACTTTCCATTATCTTTCTTTTCCCTTTTTAAAATATATTCTTTCAACTCATGGGCAGAAGATACATAAGACATATCTAAAAGTTTTTCTGTATGATAAGGATTTTTAAAACAAACAACATCACAACAAGTCTTTATTTTCCTTAAAACGTCGGTATCATCATCCACCATTAAATCGATATTTAAATCTTTCACAATTTTATACTTTTCCAAAACATTATTGGAATTAGCGCAGAAAAAAATATCAGTATAACCTATTTCGTTTTTTTCAATTGCCATTTCGTTAAAAACACTAACATTAAAGAACAAAAAAGGCCATACTTTCTTTCCTTACGTCCCGTGACAATATAAACATTTTTTCCTTCTTCAAGTAACTCTTTCGTTAACTTACTAAAATCTTCTCTAGCCTTATAATCTAAGATATAAGGGAAAATATTAAAAACCCAGAAATTAAAAGCTTCCAGTGAACTACAATCAAACTGTTCCATAAAATGACTACCTCTTTTATTTTTCAACCATTCTTTTTCTATAAAAGGATATTTTGTTTGAAAATAGGTCATACCCCACATAATTTCAAAAGAATATTTATCAAAAATAACCCCATCAATATCTAAACCAATATTTTGATACTTCATTATTTTTCTACCTACTTACTAAGAGTTAATGTCTGGTAAGGGGAAAAGAAAATTGTCGATGAAGGAGGTAAAGAAGTTTTATCACGTGTTGATAAATTTAAACTTTTAGAAGTTTCGATTAAAAATTGGGAACTTTCTAGGCATTCAACGTCAGAATAAGTTTTCCAGTCTTTCCCCTCATTTAATTTTCTTTTTATCTCTAAAAGTTTTTTTAGACTAAGTTCTTTTTTCAACAGATAAAGTTTACTTTGCCCCATATATAAGTCATCTAGATAATCATTTTGCCAAAGAAAACCACTATATTTACCGATAATAGTTTTTGAATCCGTATAAATACGCATCGTTACATCTTCTTTATTTTTTTGACAAGACATATTTTTTAAAAAACTTTCATTATTATAGAAAGGAAAATAACCACCTTTTAAAGAGTCTATATATTCTTTATCATTATATTTATAAAGCCTCACTTCTTCACAAGGGCCATATATTTTTTCTTTAATTTTGGTTTCTAAATGGGAAACGTCCTGCCCTTTTTTATCTTTTAAGGGAACATAAATAATGCGAGATTTAAAGCCTTTATAAGCCATACTTTCTAAAACCTCATTAAGGAGTACTTGGCTTCCTAAAACTAAAACAAAACAACTACGGAGTTCTCTTTTTTTAAAGAAAAAATGAAAAGCATCATTATTAAACCGACAAATAGCATAATCTTCGCATTCAAAACCATCTAAATAAGTAAAAAGCCAATAAAATTTTTCGAGTTCGGGATGATAGGAAACCCCATCAACAATAGCTGTGTATGGTAACATAAAATTATCTCCTTTTGTCCTCTAGCTTACTACAAAAAAACGAGTCTTGCAAAGCCAATTTTGCAACTTCTAGATCCATATCCTCAATTTTCTTTATTAAGTTATTAAAAACGGCATTTAAACTTATCATAAAATCCATCCTTTTCTAATAAAATTCTACGGCAAATCACTTTTTTGTTCTACCTTTTCGACAGGACTTGTCAAATATTTTTTTTTAAGTGTATAATACTTTAAGTAAAGGAGAACTTTGATGAATTATCCAGGAAATATTAAAAAAAAGAAAACAGCTAAACCAGTAAACTATGCCAATCGCGGTATGAATTTAGAAACTCTTATTAATGAGTCAAATAACTACTACATTGAAAAAGATATGGCTTTAATAAGTAAAAAGCCAACGCCTATTGGCATTAGTAAAGCCATTTATACAGAGAAAGGAAGAGTCATTAAAGGTGGCTTTTTTAAAGCACCTTCCACACTAGATTATAATGGTGTATATAAAGGAAAATACGTTGAATTTGAGGCAAAAGAAACGCAAAATAAAACGGCATTTCCTCTAGCGAATTTTCATGAACACCAACTACGTTATTTAAAAAGTGTTCTTAGGCATCAAGGAATTTGTTTTGTTATTATTAAAATGAATGAAAAAATATTTTTTTTAAAAGGAGAAGATTTAGTATCTTTTTTAAACACTTTTGAAAGAAAAAGTATTCCATATTCATATTTAGAAAAATATGGTAAAATAATTAAAGAAGGTTTATGGCCACCTTTAGATTATTTAAAAATTATTGATGAAGTATATATAAAAGGAGAGTGTTTTTAATGGCTCAAATAAAAAAGAAACTAAAACTAAAAAGTGTTTCGAAAATGAAAGATAGTTTAAAAAAAGAAAACAAAAAAAGAAAAAAGAAAAGAAAATTGGGTAATACCCTACTTGTTATACTCATAAGTATCGGTATTTTAATTGCCACAGTGGTTATTTCTTTTGGACTTTATATTATTTTTACAGCACCAGAATTTACCCAAGAAAATTTATACTTTAAAGAAGCTTCGGTAATTACATGGGATAACGATGAAGAAATCACCCGTATAGGTAGTGAAAACCGCGTCATTAAAAATTATGAGGATTATCCCCAAGTCTTAGTCGATGCGCTAGTGGCTACTGAAGATTCCAGATTTTTCCAACATAGTGGTTTTGATGCGGCGAGATTTTTAAAAGCCAGCATTGGCCAAGTAATGGGCCAATCTGGGGCAGGTGGTGCTTCTACTATTACCATGCAACTAGCTAAAAACTACGTGACAAAAAGTTCAGTTGACAGCGGTATTGAAGGTATCATTCGTAAGTTTACGGATATTTATATGGCTGTCTTTAAAATTGAAAAAAACTTTACCAAGGAACAAATTTTAGAGATGTACTTAAATACAGGTTGGTTTGCCAGTGGTGGGTCTAACTACGCTTCTATTGAAGGAGTAGAACAAGCGAGTCAATACTTCTTTGGTAAATCAGTTTCTGATTTATCTTTACCAGAAGCCGCGATGATTGTTGGTATGTATAATAGTCCTGTCGCATATAATCCTTATTTAAATCCCGAAGACTCAAATGAGCGCAAAAATGTTGTTTTAAGTTTGATGTATCGTCATGGTTATATTACCGAAACAGAAATGAAAGATGCCCAAAGCATGCATGTAAAAAATCTTGTTAAAGTACAAAATAATGCCGCTTCTTCTAATCCTTACCAAGCCTTAATCGATTATGTCACAAGTGAGGTTAAAGATCGTTTAGGTATTGATATTTATAAAGGAAGTTACAAAATTAAAACAACCTTTAATAAAAGTGTTCAAGACATGATTAATGGTATTCAAAATGGCAGTGTGGCAGGAGCTTTTAAAGATGATCAAGTTCAAATGGGCTTATCCATTCTTTCTGTTGATGATGGTTCTATTAAAGGACTTGGTGCAGGAAGAAATTATGTGGCAAGTGGCACTAACCGAGCAGCAAGCTATGGTAGTGGCAATAAAAAACAATACTATCGTCGCCAAATTGGTTCCACCGCAAAACCGCTTATCGATTATGGTCCGTTAATTGAATATAATAATGCTTCCACAGGACAAATGTTTATCGACTTTAAATATGGTTATAATCAAGGAATTTATATTAATAACTGGGATATGGGTTACAAAGGCATTATGACAATGAAAAACGCCTTATCATCCTCTCGTAATATTACTGCCTTAGAGGCTTTCCATCAAAATGATGTCAAAAATATTGCGAAATTTTTAAATAACTTGGGTATTACGAAAGATAATTTTACAACCGCTAGTAATCCCGAAGGAAGTATTCTAGAATCTTCTTCTATTGGTGGCTTTGACCCAGGCCTTACCACCCTTGAAAATGCCGCGGCTTATGCTTCGTTTGCTCGGGGGGGCTATTATATTGAACCCTACTCTTTCACAACAGTGACAAACTTAGAAACGGAAGAAGTTACTGAATATAAATATGAAAAGAAAAAAGCAATGAGTGAAGAAACGGCTTATATGATAACAGATGCATTATTACAAGCCACAAGTGAAGGTGTTGCCGGTGCTGTTAATTATAACTTACGAGGCAGTATAGCTTCAAAATCAGGTACGACCAGTGTTGATTCGGCATCCGCAAGTGCCATTGGCGTACCATCTTATACGACGCCTGATCACTGGGTAAATGCTTATAATACCGAATATGTCTTCTCTTTATGGATGGGATATGATGCGATGGATAGTAATCACTACTTCACATCAAATACAGGTACGACGGCAAGACAAAAAATAAGTGCTTATCTGGCCAATAATCTTTTAACCAATACAACAAAATTTGAAAAACCAGAAAGTGTTAAATCTGTAACAATAGAAGCCCAAACACTACCAACGAAAAGAGCAAGTGAATATACGCCAAGCAGCATGAAATATACGGCTTTATTTAAAGAAGGAACCGAACCATCTGACACATCATCAAGATTTACAAAATTAAGTGATGCGTCAAATGCTAAGGCCTCTGTAAATGGTAATAAAATAACGATTACTTGGGATAAAGCTTCGACACCACAAGCCTTGAACACAAGTGCTGTAAGAGATGAATTTGCTAAGTATTTCAAAAATTATAAAACCAATTACAGTTGGAGTTATAGTTTATTTGAAAATCAATATATGGGTATTTATGAAAATTATAATAATTCTTACATCGGTAAATTTGGTTACCAAGTTTACTTAAAAGATAAAAACGGGAACCTAACAAGCCTAGGCTGGACAGAAAATAATTCTTATACGTATACAGCTAGTACAAGTGGCACTTATGAATTTGTTATTAAAAGTTCTTATAGCATTTTTAAATCTAATGAATCCAGTGGTATTAACGCGAAAGCATCAGTTGATTCTGGATCTGTACCAGCTACTTTAAAAGCCACACCTATTCGATTATGTGTTTCTTTAAATGGAACGATTAATGCTAAAAATGGGGTTAAAGTTACTCTTGATGGCACAGATATTACAAAAGACGCGACAATTGTCGCAAGCAGTGTAGATACCTCTTCCCTAGGTGAAAAAACAATTACGTACACTATCACCTATGAAGGAGAAACCATAAAAGTAAATGGTATTGTAAACATCGCCAATGAATGTCCAGATGAGTAGTCAAAAATGACTACTTTTTTTATATAAAAAAAGAGCGTTAAATCAAAGGCTCTTTTAAAATGACATCCATTTCTTTTTTGATATTTTGAATATTTTTTTCTTGATAAATACAACATTTTTCGAATAAAAGACAAGTTTTAATGTTCTTTAACTCTTTATCATTTACCTTTTTTAAGCCGAGAAGTATTTAATATTTTGTCAGACATAGTTTCCTTATAATAGATATTTTTATAACCCAAAAGGACAAGAGATAAAAAGGTAAGAAAATTTGTGAACGAAGTTAAGATAGTAAATGAGAATCCTGATGTTTTTAGTTACATGACCAAAGAAGAAGATGAAGAAAAATGCCATAACACAGAGATTAAAAAAGCAACAGAAGCTGGTCTAGTTGCTGGTATTGATATGGGCCAAAACAAAAAAATATGGAAATAATCCAAAAAATGTTTAAAAAAAATATGTCCATAGATGACATAACAAATATCACTGGTCTGTCCAAAGAAGAGATTTTAAAGATAAAAGAAAGCATGTCGTAATCTAAAATAGACTTTTAAAAGAGTCTATTTTTTTTCAAAATTCCAAATACCTAGACGACCTTTAGCCAAAATTGGTTCTTCTAAAACTTCCAACAATGCCAATTTCCAAGCATATCTTCCTTTTGAATACTCTCCATAATCTTTTTCATGTGTTTCCGTTTCAATATAATCTATAAAATCATCGTCCATTAAAATGCAATCCACTAAATTGCATTTGCACAAAATATAACCCGGATTTAAAGGACTTTTTAAGTGCGACATCGCCTTAATTTTACGAGAAGAAGTACTCATTCCTAAACTTGCATGTATATAAAGTTCTCCCCGATAATTTGTTTTCCAACTTCTTGTTTCATATATTTTGACACCATCTTTTACAAGAGTTGCAAAAGGTTCCTTTATTGATAATACTTTCATTTTTTCCTCTTTTCTTTTTTTCCCTAGCTTATATTATAAATCTTTAAACATCATAAAGTAACATTGCCCATAAAAAAGGACCATCAAGAAAGTGAGTAAGCAATTTTTTTAACAGTTCCGGCCAAACTTTTGCAGCAAATATTTCTTGTGATAACTATTTATGATGACTATAATAACGACACACTCCTTTTAACTTACATGACTCACATAAAGGAGAAAGGGCTTTACACTGGTATCTGCCAAATAAAACAAGTTGATGATGAAGACGACTCCACTTCTCTTTTGGAAATTTCTTCATGAGTTTCTTTTCAACCGTTGAAACATTGTCTTTAGAAAAAGCTAATTTCAAACGTTTCGAAACTCTTTCGACGTGAGTATCCACTGCAATAGTAGGTTCACCAAAAATATTTGCCAAAACGACATTACATGTCTTACGGCCTACTCCGGGAAGACTTTCTAAATAAAGGCGGTTATTAGGAACAATACCATCATAATCTTTTAAAAGACGATACGCTATTTCTTTAATGTAACAAGACTTTTTCGTATAAGAACCAAGCGGATGAATTATTTTTTCGATATCTTTTAAGGGTGCCTGAGATAAAGTTTTCAAATCATATTTTTGCCATAAAGTGTAAGTGACTTCATTTACCCTTTTATCCGTACACTGAGCGGATAAAACGGTTGCAATTAAAAGCTCATAAGGCTTTGTATAGTTAAGTTCGCAGCGAGCATCTGGATAAAGTTCGTCTAAGTAGTCTAAAAGTAAATTAATATCCTTCATCTTCTAACCAATTGTAATCAAAAAGCTCTAAGGGACTTTTTTTAGTTTCTTTTTTGGTTAGCCCGTCTGTTACATCCTTTAAAGTATGATATCCTTTCTTTTGCCATTCATATAAAATTTTATCGATATATCTTAAACTACTTACCCCATTATAAACGGCTTCTTTTAAAGCACCCAAAACAAGTTCTTCTTGAAATCCTTTTTCTAACCAAGCATTGATAATTTCATATTCCATAGGAGATATTTTTCGGCCCAACTCTCTTTGAAACGTATCAAAGATCGTTTCCTTATTTTTTTCTTTCTTTTTCTTTGCTTCCTTTTGATATAAAGATTCATATAAAGGATTCAAGCTTATTGTTTCACAGCGTTTATTTTTTTCATCTTTTCCTGTGTCTAATTTCACAAAATTTAGCGTGAGTAAATGATTAAAAGCCTCCAAGAGTTGTTCTTCTTTTAAAGATAACATCTGACAAATTTTAGCTACATTTAAGGTTTTATCATCCGAATCTTCAAAATACATCAATAAAAGAAATTCTGCTAAAGAAAGTTTATTACTTACAGCAATCTCGATTAAATGAGAGGATAAAGTAAATCTCTTTTCTGTCAAAAACTCAATATTAGGCATCTTATACCCCTCCGTTCTTTTGCCAATTCAAAATAAAATTTAAAAGTGCTTGTTTTTCGTTTGGTAATTTTCCTTTTAAAATTTCTTGTTCGATGGCATTTATCAAAATACCAATCTCTTGGCCTTTCAAAGAAGAAACCTCTTTTATTTCTTCACCCGTTAAGACAATATCTCTTCGACTATGAATAGGTAGTTTCTTTTCTAAAGATGCCAATTTTTTTAAAGGATATTTCATTATTTTGGCCGCGACTAAACAATCATAATAACCAAACTTATATAAATTTTGCATACTAATTGTATCACACTTTAAAAGTTCCTCAATATTTTTTTGACGCATTTTTAAACTTTTTTCTTGAGGATAAGAAACGCTTGTTTTTATCTGGGCCCATAGCCCACTTAAATCATTTACATAAACAATATGTTTCGTTTCAATATGAAGTTCTTTTAATAGATTAAGTTGTCTTAAAAGAGTAAAACCATCGGCGAGTAAAATGCCATCTAATTCTTTTTTTATACGTGATAACGAAAGTTCATTCAACATTTTTTTATCTTTTTTTATAGCGTTGGCTAAATTTTTATCTAAACTAAAATGATAGGTACTAGAAAAACGAACGGCTCTTAAAATTCTTAAAGGGTCTTCTCTTACTCTCGTTGTAGGGTTACCAATCGTTTTAATAACTTTTCGTTTTATATCTTTTTGACCATCATGTAAATCAATAATTTCCCCATTTCGATTCATATAAAGGGCATTCATCGTAAAATCTCTTCGTACAGCATCCAAAATAAGATTATTGGTATAAACGATTTTAGAAGGATTTCTACCTTCGTAAGCCTCTTCTTTTCTATATGTTGTTATATCAAGGTTATAGCTTTTCAAACGCATATTATAACAACCATATTGAATCGTTTTATAAGAAGGTCCAAAAATCTTTACTAAATCAGATGGCAAGGCATTGGTCGCGATATCAAAGTCATTGGTATTACGATGAAGTAAAAAATCTCTCACAAAACCACCAACTAAATAAGCTTCAAAACCATTTTCTAATATTTTATCTAAGACATCAATTATTTCATTTGGAATCACTATTTTCACCACTTACTATTCATTATATATTTTTTGCCATGAAAAAGAAACAAGAGTTGGTTTCAAAAAAGAAAACAAGGGAATATTCCTTAAAATGCCAAATAAAATAGTAAAAATTAAAAGACTATTTATAAAAAAAGGTTTATATTTTACAGGTATTTTGTAGGGAATTAATTTATAAAAAAGATAACCTACTAAGCATAAAAAGACAAAGGGATTGTAACGGAAGGCTTGATAAAAACGAAATTGGAATATAGAAAGAAACATTCTCGTTATACCACATCCAGGGCAATAAAGACCCGTTAGTAAATAAAACGGGCATTTTAAAAAAAGATGAAAAAATTGAATAAGTCCTAAAACTATTTGTTTCATTGATTAGAAAATCTATTTAAATCATTTTGGATAAGGCATTCACTCACAATACCAAGGCCAAAAATACTTAAAATAAGATATAAAACAGAATTATCAGCAATATCTAAGCCATACATTTTTCCAGCAACATATAACTTTTGACCCATTTTGTAATTCCAGTAAATGCTATATAAGCCACATGTTAAAAGGGTAAAAATTAAAGCAGCGGCACCACTCGATGATTGTTCATCTGATAAACTATTCGTTTCATCTGTCATTGTTACAAACCAATATAGACCATAAAGTCCACAAGTGAGAAAAGATAAAATAACACATAAAGCAATATCTCTTTTTTGAATTACAGGTTTCTTAAAAGTATGAGTAGTGCTTTCAGTGCTTTGGTTTAAAGGGGCTCCACAGTTTGGGCAAAAATTAGTATCTTCTTTGACCTCTACCCCACAATTGCTACAAAATTTAGCCATTTCTTCCACATCCATTTCCTATCTAAAGTATATCAAAGTTACTCCCTAATTACAATGAATATATTCATTTTTCACAAGAAGAAAACTCTCAAATTCTCAGATAAAATATAATAAATAAACATATAAATTTTATTTAAAAACACTATACTCGTCTGAAGTATTTTTAGGTTCATATATATTACTTATTTCAATATACAAAGCTTGTCTTCCCATTGAGTCATAACTTTTATCAAATTCTTTTCTTGATACTTTAATTGCCTTTTCATCTTTTAAAGGATCATTAATATAATAATAGTTTTTATCCATACCAATTATTACAACAACATGAGCATTTTTGGGATAAGTATATGTTCTTGATTTATCATAACTAAACCATTCATAAATATCTTTAGCTTCACTATAATTAATTGTTGTCCATACTAAAACAGGACTACCATTTTGAACATATTCTTCTAAAGGTAATTTATCATCGGAAGTATAAACGTGACCAACTGTATCTTCTGGAAGTTTACTTTTAAAGATGGTATATAAAGAATTTTTTATTACCGGTAAAAATGTTCCCCATCCTCTGGAAGAATCACTCGGATTTCCTGCATAATATCTACTAGGATCAGGTCCATAACGAAGACCATCTTTTTCATAAACTTCTTCTTTGGGTAAATAAAAATCGACATATTCTTTCATACCAATATCAATATTAAAATAGTTTAATAACATTGTTGCACTTGCTATTTCACAGCCATTAGGATAATCTGGATTTTGCTTTACTAATGGGAAATTATTAACCACAAAACTATATTGCAATTTATCATAATATTCATCTAAAACAGCTTCATAATCAGAAACGCTATAATCATCAGAATTATCGTAGTCGTGTCCATTTTTCGAAAGTATTAATTGATTAGTATAATAATCATCCATTAACGAAGGAATTATAGCCTGTTTTAGTCTTTCTTTTTCTCTTGAATATAATTTATACCATATAAAATTATTGGCTGTTATACCAACTATTATTAAAATAATTACTAATATTTTATATTTCTTTTTCATTTACATCACAATTTGATTATAGCAAATAATTACATTAAAAGATATATGTTATCTACTCCTTTACGTAGATATTTGTATTACTTAAATTTATGTAATTTTTTATTCAGAGATTTCAATATAGTAAATAGATTCAATGTTAGTGTTTAAACAAGATTGCAGATTTATTTTATTTAATTAATGATACACAGTCATTATCGCTGATATATCTTTTATCGTATTTAAGGAAAAATCTTGACACTTTCCTATTACATTTAGTATAATAAAAAGCGCTTAGAAGGCAGGAAGATTTATTTTTTATAATGTGTAGTTAAATAATATTCACCAGTATAATCTGCCATTAGAACGTGTTTGTAACTACTCCCTATAAAAAAGGTCTTGATACTTTTAAGAAATCTATAGAAAGGAGATTATTATGGCAAGATATACAGGTCCACAATACAAAAAATCACGTCGTTTAAATTTTTCTACATTAGAAAATGGTCGTGAATTAGCACGTCGTCCTTATGCACCTGGTGCACATGGAAATGACAGACGTAAAAAATTAAGTGAATATGGTGTTCAGTTACAAGAAAAACAAAAAGTTCGTTTTATGTATGGTGTAAATGAAAAACAATTCCACAAGATTTTTGAACGTGCTTCTAAAATGAAAGGTATTGCTGGTGAGAATTTATTATTCTTACTAGAAAGTCGCTTAGACAATTTAGTATACCGTATGGGAATGGCTACGACTCGTCGTGGTGCTCGTCAACTTGTTAACCATGGACATATTACTGTTAATGGTGTTAAAGTTAATATTCCTTCTTATACTTGTAAAGTTGGTGACGTTATTGCTGTTAAAGCAGAATCTGTTAGTCACCCAGCTATTTTAGCAAGTTTAGAAGCTGTTACAAATACAAAAGCTTTTGTAGAATTTGATAAAAATAAACTTTCTGGAACTTATGTAAGACGTCCTGATAGAAGTGAATTAAATCCAGAAATTAATGAATCATTAATCGTTGAATTCTATAATCGTTAATCATTTTAAAAGGCAACTACTCGTTGCTTTTTTTTTGAAACTTTAATATAATTTTAAGTAAGGTGAAGAATATGGATAAGTTAGGGCAAATATTAAAAGAAAAGAAAAAAAGCATTTTAATTGGCATTATAGGCATTTTTGGAATTATTATTGTTATTTTACTCATTATTTTTTTAATGAATCTTTTTAGAAGGTATGACTATGCAGGAATAGAAAAACTAATGGTAAATGCGACAACAAAATACCTTTCTGAAAATAGAGATTTAATGCCAACAGACGAGATGAATAAAATAACCATAGAATATAGTACCCTCGCCGGAGGAAAATATATTAAAGAAATGGCAAAAGTTAGTAAAGATAAAAGTTGCACAGGTTATGTAGAAGTATATAAAAATAATAATAAGTATTACTATGTTCCTAAACTTTCCTGTGATAATTACGAAACAAAAACACTAACGGAAAAAATTCTTGAAAAAGAAAATGTGGTTGAAAAAGACGATGGCTTATATAGTATGAATGACACTTACACTTATCGAGGTGAATTTGTTAATAATTATTTTAAGTTTATGAACGTTACATGGCGAATTATAAAATGGGATGAGAAGCAGATTTATCTTATAACAGATGACACAATCGATAATAAAGTAAGCTATGTTTTTGATGATCGTTATAATGAAACAACAAATAGTCAAAGAGGTTATAATAGCTTTGAAAGTAGTCGTATTTTAAATTCTTTGGAAGCTTACTATAAAACAAACTTTAAAACTCATGAAAAATATTTAGTTCCTATTAAAGCATGTGTTTATACAAGAAGTAAAACAGATAAAGATAAAACGGGAGCAACAGAATGTAATAAGACTTATGAAACCTTCATATCTTTACTTCCAACCTATGACTATATGAATGCTTCAATAGATAATTTATGTTCAACTATTGTTGATAGAAATTGTTCTAACTACAACTATTTATCTAAAACAACGAATCGTTGGTGGCTATTAAATGGAACAAATGAAAACACATATGGTGTGTACAGTTCTAATACCATCGGAACTATCTCTGTTGATATTGCTAGCAACAAAAAATACCTTCGTCCCGTTATTTCTATAACAAACACTTTATCTTATAAAACAGGAAGTGGCACGATGGACAATCCTTACGAAGTTTATGAGTATTAAAAAAAGTAACTATCACGTTACTTTTTTTTAATACCATGTTTCAGTAATATTGACATTACTACTGGCTGGAGGTGGATTTGGAATTTCTAATTTAGCTATCATTGGAAGACTAAAAGCAGTTCCAAAGCAAAGAGCCATACCACGACGAAGAGTTTTTAAACTTTCTAAATCATCTCTGGTTACACTAGAAGTGATAGCATCGATTATTTCATAATCATCCGGATGAAAAATACGAAAAACTAAAAAATTAGAACACTGTGATAAAGCCGTTTTGGATAGTTCACTTGGTCTTTGGGTAATAAAGCCCATTAAAACACCATATTTTCTTCCTTCTTTTGTTATACGGTCAAAAATATTATAACCAATAATATGAATATCATTATCATTATTAACGTAACGATGAGCTTCTTCTAAAATAATATTAACCGGAAAAGAACCTCTATTTTGAAGACTTGTCGCATAATTAAAGAATAACTTAGAATATAATTTAGTGAGTATTTTAGCAAATCGGTCTTCCATTTCATCCAAGTTAATATTAATAATTTGAACATTTTCGCCCTTTTGATTGTGAAATAATCCTTCTATATAATCCTGCTTACTAATCATATCTTTATAATTAAAGAAACGTTTATTCGGACTATTAATGATTTGATAAAGATGTGTTTTTAAAGACACGGCCCGTTCATACATACTAACAGAATTATAAACCCCTTCACTTAATAAAGCAAACTCTAAAGCATCATAAATATCTTCTAATGTATAAGAAAGATTAGGAATAACCACATTCGTTTGTAAATTCATTTTTTTAAATTGATTTAAGAAATCAATAACCTGCGATATGGCATTAATTTTTCCTTGGCTATCTATGTTTAAACATTGCTTTAAAGTCCTTGTATAGCCAGGTTCTTTAATCTCACTATTCACACCTAAATCTGGTGTATGATATTTTGTTAAAATAGAAATTATTTGGTCTCTTATTTGACTGGCTTCTTTACCGCTAGATAAAACTTCTAGTAACGCGGTCGCGATAATATTATTTTTATATTCTAAACTGGCTGGGTCCTCATTTTTAAAAACTCTAACATACTGTAATGTTTTTTCTAAAATAGGAATTAAGTAAGCATCCTCCACATTTAGTAAAATAGCTAGGTCATCCGCATCTAAAAAATAAGGCGGAAAATTTATGGACGACACATCACTTTGTAAACTATTCTCATAATTTTTGACATGAATGCCATTTACTTTTTCTAAGCTTTTTAAAGCCTCATGATACTCACCATATACATCAAATAAAACAATATGGGCGTTTATAGGTGGTGTTTCATTATAAGTAAAAGCGTTTTGTAAAATACGAGCCACGCCACAACTTTTACCATAACCTGAGTTGCCTATAATAGCAAAATGATTCGAAAAAAATTGATTCATATTCGCGGTTATTTTAAAATTATCATACGTCATAGAGTTACCAATTAAAAGCGTATTTTTATTGTGATATTCTTGACTACCTACTAATAAGATAAGCTCTTCGCCTTTAATAATACGTGGAATAACATTTAAGGAAGGCGCTTTATAAATTCCTTGAATAAAAGTGTTATTAATAATTTCCCCTAATAAATAAATATCAAATTCCTCTTGATTTACCTCGATTACTTTACCAATAATTTTTCTTTCTTGGTCTTCAAAGGTTACATGAATCCCTTTCAAATTGGATAATAAATTTTTTTGCGCATTGGAAACATAAATATGATTCCCATTAATATTGGTTACTTTACCAAACATACAATCACCTTTTCATTCTAATACAATTATACGAGATTGCGTTTTTAAACTCAAGAAAAAGACTTAAAGATTAAATTTTCATTGAACTTTTTTGCCATTTTGGGCACTTTTGTTCAATGAAAGTCTTTATATAAAAAAAGAAAAAGCTTATACTCTCTCTGTTTTTAACCAAATATAGTTATCTTTTTCTTGTTTAAAAGTATGTTCATAATGAGAAAATGTTTGATAGTTATTGTTAAAATAGGCGTTTACTTCCTCTAGATTAGAACAAATATTTTTGGTTTCACTACTTTTATAGTCATAAATGAAATATTGATTATTTTTTTCTTCATAGTATCCAGCGAAAGTATCTAATATAATTTCACCTTCCTCTTGTGTGATCTGATTTATTTTTTCTAAAGCAAATTTTGTTTTATGATGACAATCTTCTTTAACAAAAACATTATCGGTATAAGAAAAACACTTTTCTTCATAATGTAAATTATTTAAATCATTTAAGGTAATGTCTTTGTTATAATGAGACTTCACAAAAGAAGTTAAATCTTCTAATGAAGTATTATCATCCATTAAATAAAGACTATTATTTATAATAGAAAGTAAAGAGGTTTTACTCATATAAGCATTAGAGGTGGCATCATTTAAATCTTTTGGTACGTAAGTTAAAAGGACACTTCCTTCTTCTAAAGTGAGTTTATGAGGCAAAATTTTTAAAGTGACATCTTTTTTAACCGTGCCATTTTTCTTTGTTTCATCACTGGCGACTAAAGTTATTTTATAGATTCCCTCTTCTTCATAATTTTTCATTTCATCATTTAGAAAAGAGACATGGCAAAAAGAGGAGATGTTATCCACAAAATCACTGGCTTCATAAGAAGTCCCGCGTGTTATATGTAAAGAAGAAGCTTCTAAACGACAAAGATTCTGAGGGCCTATCTTTCGTTTATCAAAATAATAATACGTAAGCCCTCCAATTAATAAAAGTAAAAGTACAATGGCTGCGATTTTTTTTCCTTTATTTTCCATACTACCCATTCCATTCTACCTTAATAGTATCATATTTAAGACCAAATGAAAAACTAAACTCCTAATTTGACACCTTTTTTCTGTAAAATAATTTTGCGAATAAAGTCTATAGGAATAACACTCATGGATAAAAGAATAACAAAAAAGAGTTCGAAAGGTGTTAAACCAAAGGTTCTAAAAACAATGCCGCCTTTATAAATGAGAATAATTTGCACCGTACAAATAAAGAGAATCGTAAGAACAAATACTTTATTTTCCTTAATATGAGCAAATAAATTTAGACGATGCGTTCTTGCGTTAAAGGCATTACAAATACCTATAAAAATAAATAAGGCAAAATAAGCCGTCATTAAATATTTATTGTTTTCACCTGTCCTAATAAGATGATAAATAAAAGGTGACTTTAAAAAGAAGATACATAAGAAGGCTGAATAGGCACTTAACCATAGAATTTGTGAAATCATATAACGGTTTAAAATAGGTTCTTTTTTATCTTTAGGAGGTTCTTTCATGGTGTCTTTTAAAGCCGGCTCATAAGAAAAAGCAAGGCCAGCAAAAGTATCCATTATCATATTTATCCAAAGCATTTGAATAATCGTAATGGGTGTATTGACTCCGATAAAAGGTCCAATAATGGATAAAAAAAGGGCACAGAAATTACAGGTTAGCTGATAAATAATAAATTTTCGAATACTTTTAAATATGGTTCGGCCATATAAAATAGCTTTACTAATGGATAAAATATTATCATCTAAAATAACAATGTCACTCGCTTCTTTAGCAACTTCAGTACCACTTCCCATGGCAAAACCAACATTGGCCTTTTTTAAAGCAGGGGCATCATTTACCCCATCACCAGTCATCCCCACAACGTAATCATTTTCTAAAGAAAGTTTAACCAGTCTACTTTTATCTTGGGGTAAGGCTCTGGCGATAACTTTTAAATTAGGTAACAAAGCTTTCACCGTTTCATCATCATAACGATTTAACTCTTCACTCGTTAACACAATATCCGAAGAATTTTGTAAAATACCAACTTCTTTAGCAATAGATGCAGCTGTGTCTTTGGCATCTCCGGTTATCATCACAACTTTTATCCCCGCATCTTGAATAGTTCGGACGCCTTCTTTGGCTTCCTTTCGTAAATCATCTTTTAAAACGACAAGACCAATAAAAGTTAAGTACGAGGTATCTTCATCATGGCCCATGGCAAGAGTTAAAACCCGACAGCCCTTCGAGGTTAAATCTTTGATTTTATTTTGGATTGTCTTTTTTTCTAAGAAAGGCTTTTCTTCACCATTCAATTTTAAAAAACGATGACATTTAGGGAGGAGGACTTCACTCGCCCCTTTTAAAAGCGTTCTTTTAATGCCTTTATCCTTAATCATTACCGAGGAATATTTATTTTTGCTATTAAAATATGTATGATTTATGATTTCACAAGAAAAAGTTTTGGGTTTAAAAAAAGACAGAAGGGCTCGGTCAGTGGAATTACCACCGATGACCGTATCATTACTATAAATACTTTGATTATTTAAAATAAGACTTTGCAAAACCATATCATAGTACTTGGGATAACTTTGAAAATCTTTTTCCTTAGCAAATTCTTTCTCGTTACTTATAATGTTTAAGACTTCTAATTTTCCTTTGGTTAAAGTCCCGGTTTTATCCGTGAATAAGATATTTAAGGAACCTGTGGTTTCAATGCCAACAAGCTTTCTTACTAAAACATTACTCTTAAGCATTTTTTTCATATTACTCGATAAGACAAGTGTTATCATCATTGGAAGACCTTCAGGAACCGCGACAACGATAATTGTCACCGATAAGGTAAGAGCATAAATTAAATAATCCGCCATTAGATGAATATCGCCAATCGTCTTTAAAATAGAAGGCCCATCAAAATGGTTATCTAGCACAATAACAGAAAAAAGATAGGAACAGGTCACCAAAAAAGCCCCCACATAGCCTATTTTACTAATCGTTTTGGCAAGCCCTTGCAAACGTAATTTTAAAGGACTCATTGGTTCTTCTTCTTGAATTTCTTTTGCTAGATGGCCATAGATAGTTTCATCCCCAACTTTTGTCACTTCCATGAATCCTTCTCCATCATAAATAACCGACCCCCGATATAAATCGTTATCTTTGGAAGAAGATACTTTAATATGTTCTTTGGTTTCGCCATTTAGTCTTGATTCATCGACACTTAATTTTCCCTCTTTTAAAAAACCATCCGCGGGTACTTTATCACCAGAGGAAAGAAAAACAATATCTTTGGTGACAACATCTTCTAATAAAATTTCCACGATTTTACCGTCTCGTTTTACTTTTACTTTAATACTTTCTTGTTCTTCTTGAAGTTTTTTAAAGGCTTCTTCACTACCATATTCACTTATTGTCGAAATAAAAGACGCTAAAAAAATAGCGATTAAAATACCAAGTGTTTCAAACCAATCAAAATCTCGAAATAAAAAAATCACTTTAATAGCTAAAGCAACAAGTAAAATCTTAATAATTGGGTCACCTAAAGACTCTAAAAGCAAACGAAGAAAGCTTTTTTGTTTCATTTGGGTTAAAACATTTTTACCATTTAATTTTCTTTGTACTTCTACTTCCTTTTTATTTAAACCTTTTATGTCCATAAGAAGTATCACCTAAAAAAGGATATGAAAAAAATATTTAGTTTAGACTAAATATTTTGTCGTTACGCTTTTTTCTTCGTTGTTTCAAAGAAAAATAAGCCAAAATTTAATAAGAATAAACTGGCAAGGATACCGCCTAAAACATCACTCGCATAATGAACACCTAAATAAATACGACTTAAAGAAATGCTAATTATAAAAAATAAGCAAAGTCCCGTTCCTATTATTTTTAAAATTTTAGAAATTTTTAATTGCCATAAAAGATAAATGAGAAATCCATAACACATCACGCTTGCCATCGCATGTCCACTGGGAAAAGAAAAACCAGAAGCATCCGTAAGACGTTCGTAAAAGGGGCGAGACCTTCCAAAGAAGAGTTTTAAAACGAAATTAGCTACAGTATTTAATAAAACTAACGCTAAAAATAAATAGCGGTAATTTTTTTTCTTTTCTAAAAGAAAAGTAAGAATAACAACAGGAACAATGACATAAGCACTTCCAAAGTTTGTTATCATTTGAAAAAAAGACGTTAAAGAAAAAGTTCTTAAAAAGTTATAAATGTTATCATCAAAAAAGATATGATTACCATTAATAATAAAAATAGTTAAAAAGAAAAAAAGAAAAAAACAAATTATAGAGATATATAAGTAAGAGATTGTTTTCATAGGCTCACCTTCTTGTATTAATTATATCAAAATTACATTAAAAGAGCACAAAAAAAGCCGAAACTTCTTCGACTTTTTCTACGCAAAAAAGACATTATACCATTTAATAAAACAATAAACATTCCAAACTTTACGATAATTATCTTTTTTACCACTTTTATGTTCATCTAATAATTGGATTAACATATCTTTATCAAAGTATTTCTTACAAACCTTACTGTTGAAAGCTTTTTTGATTTCTTTATAAACATC
This sequence comes from uncultured Bacilli bacterium, assembly GCA_934098555.1. Lineage (GTDB taxonomy): Bacteria > Bacillota_I > Bacilli_A > RF39 > UBA660 > Ventrenecus. The sequence goes on along the minus strand of CAKOOQ010000003.1, from coordinate 3,567 downwards.
ATCTTCTCTCATCCAATCACGAATAGGAACTGGAAAACCTAATTTTTTCTTTTTATAAGATTCATTAGGGATTACTTTCTTAGCGGCATCACGTAAAGCAACTTTGGTATTTTCTTTGGTTACTTTATATTCTAAAGGTAAAGAAGAAGCTATTTTAAAGACTTCTTTATCCACGAAAGGAACTCTTCCTTCTAAGGAATTAGCCATTGTCATTCGGTCAGCTTTTTGTAAAATATCTTTCATAAGCCAAAAATTAATATCAATAGCTTGCATCTTAACAATATTACTTTGTCCTTTAAATTCTTCAAAAACCGGTTGCGTTATTTCTTTATTTTCTAAAGTAATCGGCATTTTTAAAAGTTTTTTAACTTCTTTATCTGACCAAACTTTATTCACCCCAATATAGCTATCTTCTAACTTTTCGCCCCGTCTTACTAAGAAGTTAATCCCTCTTACACTAGGAAAAAGAGAACAAACCTTGGAAATCGCATGGCGAATAAAGAAAGGTATTTTGTTATAGAAAGACATATCCACTTCTTCACGATAGTAATTATAACCCCCAAAGAACTCATCGGCTCCTTCACCAGATAAAACCACTTTAACATCTTTACTGGCTAAATTGGCCACAAAATATAAAGCAATGACAGCAGGATCACTGGCTGGCTCATCCATGTGATACATAATTTTATCTAATACTTCCATGTATTCTTTTTTCGTTATTTTCTTACTCGTATTATTAATTTTTAAGCGTTCAGTTAAATCTTTGGCATAATCAATTTCATTATAACGGGGAATATCATAACCGACTGTATACGTTTTCGAAGGTTTAGCTAAAGACACTAAATAAGAAGAATCCACACCACTTGATAAGAAAGAACCCACTTCAACATCACTAATCATATGATGCTCCGTACTATCTTTCATGACTTTTTCAATCTCAGAAACTGTTTTGGCATAGTCTTCCTTTTTAATGGGAAACGTTAAATCAAAATAACGTTTAAGTTCCATATTACCCTTTTTATAAGTTAAAGAATGACCCGCATCTAAGCGTTTTACACCTTCAAAAAACGTTTCCGTTGTAGGCGTAAAACTGAAAGATAAATAAGGAGCGATTAAAGACTCATTAAATTTTTTGACAAACTTAGGATGGTCTAAAAAAGCTTTGATTTCTGAAGCAAACATAAACGTTCCATCATTATAGTAATAATAAAAAGGTTTAATACCAAAATGATCACGAGCACAAAAAAGAGTTTTATTTTCCATATCATAAAGAGCAAAAGCAAACATTCCTCTTAAATGATTAGGTAAGTCCTCGCCCCATTTTTGATAGCCATAAAGTAAAACCTCTGTATCACTATCGGTTTGAAAAGGATAATCTTTAAGTTCTTTTTTTAGTTCTTTATAATTATAAATTTCTCCATTAAAAACCACAACCAGTTTTTCATCTTTACTAAACATTGGCTGTTTGCCACCTTCAAGGTCAATAATAGATAGTCTTCTTTGACCTAATGCCACATCCCCCTTAACATAAAACCCTTCCGCATCTGGGCCACGATGGGCAATACGGTCACACATGGACTTTAAGATTTTTTTCTTATTTTTATCTTTCCCAATAAAACCAGCAATTCCACACATAACGATTCACATCACTTTCTTTTCATTATTATAACCCGTTTTAGATTAATTTAAAAGAAAAGCTGTTTATATCGTTTATTTTTTATAACTTAATACCTGGATTTTTCCCCTTTTATAATTTAAAGCCTGTTTGCCTAAATCTATTGTTTGCGAAGCAAAATCTTTTTCCTTACCAAGGTTTGCTTCCTCTAAAGCCTTTGTTAAATATTTAAAATAAGTATTCTTACCTATTTCTAAGTATTCACTTGCTACATAAGAATAAATATCCGCATCAGAATTCTTTAAACTGGCATATAATTCTTCTATACCACCATAATCTGTTTCAGCAAAAAAACTTAGATGTTCCATAACTTCCATGATTAATTCTTTATATAAATACGTATCCAATTGGTCCATTTTATAACCTAACTAGTAAGAAAAGAACATACATATCTTCATTACCTTTTAAGGCCCTTTCTGATACTGTTTGTAATCACTTTTGTTTTGGTTGGCAGTCATCTTAATAAAACTAAGGTCTTCTAATAACAGGATGAAATCCTCTTTATTTTTTTCCATTAAAAACACCTCACTTGTTTTTGGTTGAAATTTATTATACCCCAAGATTATAATTTCTTAAACACTTTTATAATATGTTTGATTTTTACTAGTTGGTGTATCGGGAAGAGTCATTTTAATAACCCCACTTAAAAGAGCAGGAGAAAGATAATTTTTTTTAAAAGAAACACGCGATTTCATGTTAAGTAAATTCATTAATTCAGATGTTTTATATCTCACTTCTGGTTGCATCACGTTTAGTAATTTATTAACATAAGTACTAACATGGTTTATTTCCACATTTACACCATTTATAAAGCCCTCTAATACTTCATCAATCATTTTTAACATAAAGGCAATAAATTCGGTTGATTCTCCCTTTTTATTACAATTTTGTATCACTTTATAATAATCCTCTTGGTATTTTTTGATTTCAGATTCAATAGGAACATAAAGAAATAAAGGTTCAAAATGAGCAAGAAGAACATTTTGCCATAATCTTGCCGTTCTACCATTTCCATCTTTAAAAGGATGGATAAAGACAAATTCATAATGAAATATAGAAGATAAAATTAAGGGATGAATTTTATTTTTATTTTTCTTCATCCAGTCAAAAAGTTGATTCATTAACACGTCAACTTGACTAGCTGGAGGACATACAAAAATACAATGACCCGATTCATCAAAAACACCTTCTCCGCCTTTTCTATAATGACCGGCATCCTCTAAAAGAAATTGAGTTAGCAAGCCATGCATCATTTTCAAATCAGTTACAGAATAAGGATTTACTTCTTCTATTTTCGAATAGGCCAAATAGGCATTTTGAACTTCTTGAATTTCTCTTTTAGGCCCCATTACTCTTTTACCATCAATAATGTCTTTTACCTGTTCAAAAGAAAGGAAATTAGCTTCAATGGCAAGAGATGAGTGAATCGATTTTATACGATTATTTCTTCTTAAAATAGGCATTCGGTTAAATGTTTGATAATTATCAAGTTTACCTATTTTTTTCATAATAGAAGATACTCTTTCTAAAATTTCATTTGTAATTGTATAGGGTGGAATGTAAGGATTCATCAAAATCACCTCGTCTTATATGGTTTATATTATATCTTTTTTTCCCTTCTTTGTCAATTATCTTGTATGTTTTCTTGTATGTTATCCTGTATGTTTTAAGCATACAAGATAGATAAAAATACTAGATAGAAGCACCTAGTATTTTATTATTTAATCTTTAAATAAAGATAATTGTACTTTTTCTTTTTCTAAATCAATATTACAAACATAAACGGTAATGATATCCCCAACGCTTAAAATATCACTTGGATTTTTGACAAAAGATTTACTCATTTTAGAAATGTGAACCAAACCATCATCATGTAAACCAATGTCAACAAA
>CAKOOQ010000002.1 GCA_934098555.1 uncultured Bacilli bacterium | reverse complement strand
AGTCTTAAATTATTGGTATGCTAAAGACGAAGTAAACATTCAGAAATTCAAGTATTTAATTATGCTTGATTTAAATGTAGAAGACTTGGCTAAATTGCCAAGAGATAGAAAGGTGATCAAATTTATGAATGAAGTTAAAAAAGTAAATGAGGACCCAGAATTCTTTAGTTATATGACCAAAGAAGAAGATGAAGAAAAATGCCGGATGACCGAACTTAAAGAAGCTTTAGATTCAGGAATTGATATTGGTAAGTCTGAAGGAAAAGAGGAAGGTAAAAAAGAACGAAACATTGAAATTGCAAAAGAACTTTTGAAACTAGGACTTGATTTTGAAAAAATTTCTACAGCTACAGGTCTATCCGAAGAAGAAATAAAAAAATTAAAAGCAGTACCAGAAAAATAAGTGGTGTATCAAGTCCCTTTTTTCTTAAAAAAAATCTTCCCTTGTGCTAGAGAAGATTTTTTTAATTCGTAATCGTTTTTAAATTGGCTACATATTGTTTCATGATAGTTAAATAGGTTTCGTTTGCTTTTCTGCTTTCTTCAGCTAATGTATTCATAAAATCAACGGGCATAGAAGAAACAGTGGTATCTTTTTTGATGTCTTTCAAGACATCAGATTCTTCGACTCCTTTTTCAGTTAAAACATATTTATAAGTTCCAGCTTTAAAATTACTTTTAAGAGAAGCAAGAGGGGAACTGTTTAAAGTATAATCTTCTAAAGAAATAACTTTAAATCCATAATTTTCTAAATATTTAAAGGTATGGGAATCGGCTACTAAAATATGATTATTATGACTTTTAGCATTTTTGGCAATAGAACGTATTTCCGCATCCATAATTGACAATGTTTCTTCTAAAGTTTGATATTTGTTTTCAATCTCTTCGTTAATGTATTTTGAATCAATTTGTTCTTGTAAACTATTTTTGATATTTGCAGCTAGCATTAAATAATTACTAGGACTAAGCCATAGTTCTTCTACACCGTAGTCATATTTTAAAGCATAAGCCGCATCAATAATTTTTAGATTCTTGTTTTTCTTAACAAGCGTATTGGCAATTTCTTTTTCATTTGTTGTCCCATTATAGATGAAAAGAGTACCTTTGCTAAAATTATCAATCTGTTTTTCTGTTAAGCTATAGTCTTTTGTATTTGCTCCATCCGGATAAATAGAAGAAGCTTTAGAATGATCACTATAAAGAGTGGTTGCTAAGTATTCAATCGGATAGGTTGTTGTATAGATTGTCGCGTTTTCTAAATTATTACAACCACTTGTTAGAAAAATCATCAGTCCAACAATCAAACTATAAAAAACTTTTTTCATTTTCCACCTCCTTTTAATCCAGTGGTTGATAGCCATAAATACCATGTGGGCGACATTTTAAAATTCTTTTAAGGCCAAGATATGTCCCTTTTAGGGAACCATACTTTAAGATAGCTTGTTTGGTATACTCGCTACAAGTAGGAATGCAACGACACGCCTTATGGATTTCTAAAGGTAGCATTTGATAAAAATTAATTAAAAAAATTAATAACTTTTTCATAGCTATCACCTAAAATTATTTTACTACAAAAAAACTGACTTGTAAAATAACTTTTCTATGTGTATAATTTTGAAAGGAGGTTATAAAATATGAATTTTGAAGAGTTTTTTTTGAAATATAATATAAAAATAAAAAACAGAAAACAAATGGAAACAGCCTTTACGCATACTTCTTATGCAAATGAACATCATTTAGAATCTTATGAACGTTTAGAATTTTTAGGAGATGCTGTTTTAGAATTAATAACAAGTGAATATTTTTATTTAAACACTGATTTAAGAGAAGGCAATATGACTAAAACAAGAGCAAGCTACGTTTGTGAACATGCACTTGCCACATATGCGAAAGAAATAGGCTTAAATAAATATATTAAAGTAGGTAACGGTCAATTAGATAATGTCAATGATACGATTATCGCAGATGTCTTTGAAAGCGTTTTAGGGGCTATTTATTTAGACTGTGGTTTTAATGTGGCAAAAAAGTATGCTTTAGGAATTATTGTTCCTTATATTAAAAGGAAAGAAATTTTTCTTTCTGATTACAAATCGGCTTTACAAGAAATGGTTCAGACGGATAAAGAAAGCTTAACTTACGAACTTGTTCGTGAAGAAGGTCCGGCTCATGATAAAACGTTTGAAGTTAATGTTGTGATTGATGGCATTGTTTTTGGTACCGGTATCGGCAAAAGCAAAAAAGAAGCCGAACAAAAAGCGGCTTGCGATGCCTATAGAAAAAGAGCTTAGAAGATGAAGTTAAAAAGTATTCGAGCTTTTGGTTTTAAGTCCTTTGCAGATAAAATTGATATTGAACTTAAAACAAATATTACGGCCATTGTAGGACCTAATGGCTCAGGTAAAAGTAATATTGTGGATGCGGTACGTTGGGTTTTAGGCGAACAATCTGTGAAAAGCCTTCGTGGGGCAGGGGCGATGAGTGATGTTATCTTTGCTGGAAGTGAAACGAGAAGCCCTTTAAAAAGATGCGAAGTTGCCTTAACTTTTGATAATACGGACCATTTTTTAAATACCGATTTACAAGATGTCGAAGTAAAAAGGGTACTCTATTATACAGGGGAAAATGAATATTATATTAATAATAGTAAAGTAAGATTAAAAGATATTACCACTCTTTTTTTAGATAGTGGTATGGGGGTAGATTCTTTTAATATCATTAGCCAAGGCAGTATTGAATCTATTGTTAATTCAAAGCCTTATGATAGAAGGGTTATTTTAGAAGGCGCCGCGGGCGTTTTAAAATATAAGAATCGTAAAATAGAAAGTGTTCGTAAACTAGAAAAAACCAAAGATAATTTAGAAAAAGTTTCTTTAGTCACCGATGAACTTTCACTCACGGTTGAGCCTTTAAAAGAACAAAGTATTAAAGCAAAACAGTATGTGGCTCTAAAAAAAGAACTGGAAGGTTTAGAAATTAGTTTAACAACGCATGATATTTCGCATATTCATGATATGTATCATGTTTTAGAAACCGAAATGCAAAGCTTAACGGAAGAAAAAGAACGTCTTTTAATGACGAGTACGAAAGAAAATAATGAAACGGAAAGTTTAAAAGTCGAACTATTACATTTAGAAGAAGATATTACGGCTAAAAATAAAGAACTTATTTTCGTAAACGAACGTCTTGCCAAGATAACTTCAGAGTATACGTTGCTTTTAGAACGACAAAAATATGAAGTTAGTGAAGAAAAAGTTAATGAAAATATGTTAGCTTTAAAAGAAGAAGAAGTACGTCTTACTAAAGACTTAGCCTCTTCTAACGATGAAATAACATCTTTAGATGTGACTCTTAAAGGCTTAAGACGGGATTTAATGGATTTAGAAGAAACTTCTTCTTTACAAGAAGTTACCCAAAGACATATCAATGCTGAATATGAAGAGGCTTCTCGTAATAATTTACTTTTAAAAAATAAAATAAATTTATTAGAAGCAAACATTGAAAGTGATATGTCTTTACCAGTGGCCGTGAAAAATGTAATTAATAATCCGCGATTAAAAGGCCTTCACCAGACGATTGGCAAAAATATAACCGTTAAAGAAGAATATACCACCGCGATTGATGTGGCCCTTTCCACATCCGCTAATTTCATTATTTGTGACAATGAACTATGCGCTAAAGAAGCCATTTCTTACTTAAAAGAAAACCATTTAGGAAGAGCTACTTTTTTTCCATTAAATGTTATTAAAGGAAGAAACGTAGGAGAAGAAGACTTAAAAATAGCTCATGGTACGAAGGGATTCTTAGGAATTGCTAGTGACTTAATTTCTTATGATGTTAAGTATCAAAATATTATGACGAATCAACTTGGTAATGTTTTTGTGGTTTCTAATTTTGAAGCTATGAACCATCTTTCTTCTTCATTAAACTACCGTTATCGGGTGGTGACTTTAGATGGTGAGATTATGCATAGTGGAGGTTCTTTAACAGGAGGTTTTTTAAAACGTCAATCTTCGTCTTTAAATGATAAAAAAGAGCTTGAAAAAGCCAAAATTTCTTTAGAAGAAAATGAAGCCTCTTTACAAAAACTTTTAAAAAAGAAAACCTCTTTGCAAGAAGAAAAAGAAGCTCGTGAAGAAAGTCTTTCTAAAATAGAAAAAAATATTTTCTATCAAGATGAGCTTTTAAAAAGCAAAGAAAAACAAAAAGAAACTTTAGAAGAAAAATTAAAGACTGTGAAAGAGAATTTATCATCCGCGGATATGCTTAAAAATAATACGGTGGCTTCTTCCATTGTTAAAATACTGGATGAGAAAAAACTCGCAGAAATAGAAAAAGAAAAAACAACCCGTATTTTAACGGAAAAACAAAAAAGGAAGAGCGAATTAGCCTCTTTAATTGCCGATTTAGAAAATAAATACCGAGAAAAAAATAGTGCCTTCCATAAACTTGAAAATGATATTAAAAATCATGAAATTGAAATTGGTAAGTTAGACACGAAGATGGACTATTTACTTAATATTTTAAGTGAAGATTATCATATCACATATGAAAAAGCAAAAATGGATTATGTCTTAGATATTAAAGAAGATATTGCTCGTTTAAAAGTAAAAAGCCTAAAAAAAGATATTTCCCTTTTAGGTGAAGTAAACTTAGGTAGTATTTCAGAATATGAAAGAGTAAGTGAACGTTATACATTCTTAATGACCCAAAAAGAAGACTTAGAAAAGTCTTGTACAGACCTTTACAAAGTTATTGATGAAATGGATGCGGTGATGGAAACGCGTTTAAAAGATGCTTTTCAAAAAATTGCTAGTGAATTTGCTCTTGTTTTTAAAAAAATGTTTAAAGGTGGAAGAGGAGAACTTCATCTTACCGAACCGGATAATATCTTAGAAACAGGAATTGAAATTGTAGCTGAACCGCCAGGAAAGAAATTAAATAGTATTCAACTTCTTTCAGGAGGAGAAAAAACACTAACCGCTATTTCCCTTTTATTTGCTATTTTAAATGTTTATCCAGTTCCTTTCTGTATTTTAGACGAAGTAGAAGCAGCCCTAGATGAAGCAAATGTCGATACTTTTGGTAAATACTTGCAAGAACAAAAAGATAAAAGTGAATTCTTACTTATTACACACAAAAAAAGAACCATGGAATATGCTGGTACTTTGTACGGAATTACCATGCAAGAACAAGGCGTTTCAAAAATTGTCAGTGTGACTTTAGAAGATAATGAAAAATAAAAAAACTGAAAGAGTGTTTCCTTCTTTCAGCTTTTTTAAATTTCTCGCATCTTCTCGCGATTTTTAAAAGGATTTTTAGGGTCAATTTTATCAATAAATAAAATGCCATTTAAATGATCAATTTCATGTTGAAAGGCAATAGCAATATCTTCCCGAACTCGAATTTGAAATTTTTTCCCTTCTGTATCATAAGCTTCAACCGTAAGACGGGCAAATCGTGGGACAATACCTTCCACTGGCCGGTTAATAGAAAGACATCCTTCACCTTCGCCAACAAAGATTTCTTCTTCACTATGAGCTAAAACCTTAGGATTAATAACGATATAGTTTTTAAAAGTATGATTTTCTTTTTCTTCTACAATAACAAATATTCTTTTTAAAACGCCTACTTGAACTGCCGAAAGGCCCATACCAGGTCTTAAATTATATTTTTCTTCATATTCTTTTATTTGACTCATTGTAAGATAAGTAATCATATCTTCAATCATACCTTTATCTTCTTTGGTTAAAGGAAAAGTGACGTCCTTACTTGTCATTCTTAATTTTTTATCAAATTCTTCTAAAATATGTATCTTTGGTAATTTCATATACAACACCCCAAAACATTACTATTGTACCACAAAAAGAAAAAAAAGAAAGAAAATTTAAAAATCCTATGTTACAATAATAGGTAGTAGAAAAGAGGGTAAAATGCTAAAAATAGTTGATAATATCCTTGAAGCTGACTTTGTTACTCATGATGGAAAATTTCATGCTGATGATGTTTTCGCAACAGTCTTCTTAGAAAAGATATTTAAAAATATGACTTTATATCGAGCCAAAGAAATAGATGGTTCTGTTTACAAGAATAAAATAATTTATGATATTGGTTTTGGAGAGTTTGATCATCACCAAGATAGAGCTAGAGTAAGGGAAGATGGTATTAAATATTGCTCTTTTGGTTTATTGTTTGAAAAATATGGTAAAGATTATTTACAAAAATTAAATGTTAAAGAAATCGATGAAGCTTATCATCTTTATGTTCGGGATTTTGTGACTCAAATAGATGCTTTTGATAATGGCTTTTTTCCTACTATGCCTAAAGATTATAAGGTATCATCGTTATCTGAAATCATCGAATATTTAAATCCAACATGGTGTGAAGAAAAAAGTTATCAAGAAGCTTTTTATGAAGCTTATGAAATTGCCAAAATCATTTTCAATCGTTTTGAAAGAAGAACACTTGATTATTTAAAAGCTAAAGATAGAGTTGAAGAAGCCATTTTCAAAAGTGAAAATCATCTTCTTATTTTAGAAGAATATCTTCCTTACAGCCAAACTGTTTTAGAAAGCAAAAATAAAAAAGCCAGGGATATTTTTTTTGCCGTATTTCCTTCTAATCGTGGAGGTTATATCATTCATACCATTCCTAAAGAAAAAAATAGTTTTGAAAACCGTCTTTCTTTAAAAAGTGAATGGGGTGGTAAAGCCAAAGAGGAATTAGAAGCTTTAACAGGCATCAAAGGATTTCGCTTTTGCCATAAAAATCTTTTTATTGCTTCTTGTGATACATTTGAAGAAGCTATAAAAGTGGCTCATTTAGCTCTTTTACCATAGAAAAAGGTGCTGTGGCACCTTTTTTTCTAGTTGTTTGAATTATTATTCCAATTCCAGCCAGTTCCTATGATGATAACAAGTAAGATGAATAAAACAATCCAAATGGCAGCGCCTGCACCGTAACCAGAAGTATATCCGGCATAACCTGTGTTATAACATGGAGTATAACCGCCACCCATGCCACCATAGTAACCATTATTACCATAATAATACATAGTATTACCTCCTAATCTATCTACTATAGTCTATACAAAAGAAGAAAAAATGATCTATTTTGTTAGCATAATTTTGTTTAATGAATGTCAATATCTTTTGATAATCTCTTTGTATCTTTTTGTTTTTGTGATACCATGTTAGTAAGGTGATACTATGAAGTCGTTATTAAAAAAGGTAGACAAACCACTTTTTATTTTGATGTTTTTTTACATGATTTTAGGCATTGTGATGATACTGAGTGCTTCTTCTGTTTCAGCTGTTTTAAGATACCAAGTTTCTTCCTATTATTTTTTTATTCGACAAGTTATCTTTGTTTTGCTTTCTGTTTTTGTGGGTTTTTTCCTTGTTTTAAGACAACCTACCCGTAATTATAAATGGTTATCTACTGTCTACCTTTTAGCTGTTGTTGCACTTTTAATTTATGTTTTTGGCTATGGAGCCATTGCTGGTGGGGCCCAAAGCTGGATTGATTTTGGCTTTTTTAATCTTCAACCGACCGAATTTGCTAAAACGGCTTTAATTCTTTATATGGGTTGTTTTTATGAAAAAAGTCTTAAAAAGAAAAAAAATTTTTGGTATAATTTTTTACCCATTTTATTTGCTTTGGTTATTTTTATTCTCGTTGCCAAACAACCGGACTTTGGTGGCGCAGCCATTATTGCTGGGATTGTTTTCTTTACTTTTTTAAAAGTTCCTTTTTCAGATAAGAAAAAAGTAAATATCATTAAATATTTAGGCATTGGGACCATCATTTTTGCTTTTGTACTTTTGTATAGTGGCTCTGATATTTTTAATTCGGCCCAGCTATCTCGGCTTAAATTTTCATCTCCTTGTAGCCGTTATATGGAAGATACCGGATACCAAGTTTGTAATGGGCTCATTGCCTATCATAACGGTGGTATTTTTGGAGTTGGTCTTGGTAATTCCAGCCAAAAATATCTTTATTTACCAGAAGCTCATACCGACTTTATTTTTCCTATCTTAGTCGAAGAATTAGGCCTTTTGTTAGGTATTCTGGTTTTAATAGGCTATGCCTTTATTTTATATCGAATTTTAAAAATTGCTAAAGCCTGTGACAATACCCGCAACTTTATTATTTGCTATGGTACGTTCATTTATATTTTGTTACATCTTATTATCAACTTAGCCGGTTCTTTGGCCTTAATTCCTTTAACTGGCGTTCCACTTCCATTTTTAAGCTATGGGGGAAGTTATAATATGAATATTATTTTAATGTGTTTTGTTATCCAAAGAATCGCGATAGAAAACAAAATAAGTGAAGAGAAAAGACAAATCAAACTCTTTACCAATTCCTAAAGATTATCTTATGATAGTCTTTTTATTACCAATAGGTATTAAAAATATGCTAAGATATTTATATGAACAAAAAAGAGTTTAAAACATACCAAACTGTTACATATTAAAGAGAAAAGGAGTTGTTCCATTTATGAAAAAAAAGAAAAGAAATATATTAGTTTTAGCTGTTTTATTAATAGGTATCATCGCTATTATAGCCGTGATGAATAACGTGGATGATGGCACAGGAAATAAAACACGTACAGTAACTACAGATTTCGGCCTTCGTTATATTTAAAATCAAATGTATCCATTTTGTCGGGAGAAGGATCTGAAGAATCACCTTATGTGATTGGAATAGAATAAAAAATAAGCTACGAGTATCTTTCTATATAAATAGAAGGATACTTGTTTTTTTATTTATAAATGAAAAAAATAAAGTTGTTTCGATCCTCATAAGTATGGTATACTTATGAGGAGAATAGAGGGTAAGATATGCAAGAGAATAAAAATCCTTTGAAGTATCCAAGTTTGGGATTATTCATTTCTTTTAAATCTGTGATGGAAGTGTTTATCTATATATTAGAATGTCTTTGGCGGGGTATTCTTTATGTATTTAAAGATATTCCAATTTTTCTTTGGCAACATGCTAGTTTAAAGGTTTCGGAGGCTGTTAAAATATCTCCAGGGAAAGAAAATACCCAAAAAGCGGAAGCAAAGAAAAGTAGCATTTTAAATATGGATATTAATGACCTTTTGAAAAACACTTCTTACATGAAAAAAAAGATAGAGGGTCTTGAAAAAGAAAAATTGAAGCTTTTAGCAGAGCTGGAGGGAAACGGAAAGATAAGAAGTAAAGAACCTCAGGTTTTTCGCTTTACGGCAAAGAATAGGGATGGAAAAATTGAAACAGGTATTATAAATAGTTACTCTAAATTAGATGTGAATACTTTTTTAGTTCAAGATGGTTATGATGTTTATAAAATTGAAACCAGTGACTTTATTAACCTTCTTTATGGTAAATCAAGTCTTTTTTCAGTAAAACTTAAAAATAAAGATTTACTCTTTTGGTTAACGCAGCTATCCACCTACTTAAAAAGTGGTATTCCCTTAACAGATTCCATTCGTATTTTAAATCGACAAATGAATAAGAATATGAATTATAAAAGGGCTTTCCAATCCATTATTTATGAACTTACTATGGGCGAATCCTTCTCAAGTGCTTTAGAAAAACAAGGCAACATGTTTCCTGCTTTACTTATTAATATGATTAAAGCGGCTGAAGCGACAGGCGAGCTTGAAGAAACCTTAGATGATATGGCTAATTATTATGAAGAGATTGAAAAAACCAGAAAGCAAATGATTTCTGCTTTAACGTATCCAACCATTATTATGATTTTTGCTCTTGCTGTTATTACTTTTATTATGGTATGGGTTGTCCCTCAATTTGTTAATATTTACGACGAAGCTGGCGCGACTTTAAATAGCTTTACTTTAACTATTTTAAATATTAGTAATTTTTTACAAGATAATGCCTTTACTTTAATTACTATAATATTATTTATTATTTTAGTGATTGTTCTTCTTTATCAAAAAATCAAAGCCTTTAGAAAGTCTTTGCAAACTTTTGCTATGAAAATACCTATTATAGGTAAAGTTATTATTTACAATGAAATGACTATTTTTTCAAAAACATTTGCGTCGCTTTTAAAAAACAATGTCTTTATTACCGATAGTATTGATATTTTAAGTAAGATTACGAACAATGAAATTTATAAAGAAATTATGTATAAAACAATTGATAATATTGTTAAAGGGGATAAAATCAGTCTCGCTTTTAAAGATCATTGGGCTGTTCCGGATGTAGCTTACTTCATGATTGAAACTGGAGAATCAACAGGCCAGCTTGCCGAGATGATGAGTAAAGTCAGTACTTATTATCAAGAAATGCATCGTTCAATGGTAAATAGTTTGAAATCTTTTGTCGAACCAGTTACAATATGTTTACTGGCTATTATTGTCGGTATTATTTTAATGGCTGTTTTAATTCCAATGTTCGATTTATATGGACAACTAGAATAGGTGGTAATATGAATATATTAAATATTGTTTTTTGGTTTGTGTTGGGAAGCGTGATGGCTTCCTTTTATGGAGTCATGGCCTCTCGTCTTCCAGAAGGAAAGTCCATCATTAAGCCAAGAAGTCATTGTGATTATTGTAATCACCCTTTAGCTTTCTGGGAAATTGTTCCCATCCTATCTTTTCTTATTTTAAGAGGCAAATGTTCGGCTTGTCATAAACCTCTTTCCAAAACTTTTCTTCTTACGGAAATATTTTTAGGGCTTTCTTTTAGCCTTTCTTATTGTTATTATGGTATTTCTTATTCTTTTTTGGTTTCATTATTTTTGCTTTCCTTATTTGATCTTATCTTTTTAACGGATATCAAATACATGATAATTTTAGATTCTCCTTTAGTGGTTTCTTCCTTGGCTATCTTTTTTTTAGAATGGTATTTTTATAGTTTTGCCTTTGCCCTTTCTAGGGTCCTTGCAGGGTTCATGCTTTTTTTATTTATGTATTGTGTGGGTCTTCTTGGCAAAATGATGTTTAAAAGAGAGGCCTTAGGAGGTGGAGATATAAAACTTTCTTTTATCTTTGGCCTTACTCTTGGTTTACCTCATGGTTTTTTAGCCCTTATTTTATCGACGTTTTTAGCTCTCCCATATGCGACATTCACACTTTATAATTCAAACACTAAAGAATTACCTTATGGACCTTTTCTTATCAGCGCCTTATGTTTTGTCTTTTTCTTTTACGACAAATTTTCGTGGTTTTTAGACTTTTTATTTCAAAATAATTTTTAAAAAGTTTCTATACAACTCTTTAAAATTATGCTATCCTATCTATAGGGTAGCAAAGATTTATTCTTAAGAAAGTAGGTAATGATTATGGATAATGAAAAAAAAGAAGATACAAAAGAATTAAATACTTTGAGTGATTTAGCACTGGAATCTTTAGAAAATTTAACAAATGAATATCAAAAAGATTTTGACGAACATATGAAAGATGCGGATTTGGTTTTTAAAACAGAAGTGGAAACGAAAGAAGAAATGAAAAACGATCAACCCCCTAAAAAAGAAAAACTAATCGTAAAAATCAAAAAATGGTGGCAAAACCTTGATAAAAAGAAAAAGATTATCACGATTGTTTTAGCCCTATTTATCTTCCTTAGTCTTGTTGGTCTTATATTCTTTTTTACTTTAAAAAAGGATGATTTAAAGGAACATAAAAAACCCGATGTTATTTTAGAAAAAGATAATTATCGTTATGAAAATGGCACTTTAATTCTTCTAGATAGTGAAGATAAAGAAATTGGCACTTACGAATGTGAAAACAAAGAAGAAACTTTATGTGAAGTGGCTTATGTTAATACGGATACAACAATGGATACCGTAAGACTTCAAAATGAAAAAGAAGAGATGCTAAAACTTCGTTCTTCTATTTATCAAAATCGTTTTGTTTTTATTCATGATAGTAAAGAAAAAGAAGCTAAAAATTATCTTTTATATGATTTAAAAGATAAGAAAACTATCAGTACGGTTTATGAGATTTTAACAAGTTATGGCTATGATAATTATGTTATTGTTAAAAATGAAGAAAGTAAATATGGTCTTTTAAACATTACACCAGATGAAGTTAAAACTGTGATTCCAGCAACTTATGATGAGCTTCATATCATTCCAAATCAAGAAAACGTGGGTCTCGTCGCGGTTCGTAAAGATAACAATTCTTACGTTTCTAATTTAGAAAATAAGCCCTTAACGAAGGCTTTTAATGAGACAATAGTAAACGCGAATGAAAAATATGTTGTTACGAAAAATAAAGAAAATAAATATCATCTTTATGATTATAATGCGAAAGAAATTGCTAAAAACGATGAACAAGATTATATTGTTTTATTAAAAGACGTTTTCTTATCTATTCGTAAAGGTAAACTTTATGTTTTAGATTATGAAGATAATTTCTATAGTTTAAAAGATATCGAACTTAAAAATACCAATTATAATAAAATTGAAGTTTATAACGAAGATCTAAAACTTACGAAAACCAAACAAGCTTTTGATTATGAGTTAAATGATTCTTTATTATTTATTAATGTTTATGATGGGGAAGATAAAGTAAACTATAATATTGATTTAAAAGAAGGTAATTTATCAAAGAAACTTGCTTTTTTAAATTACTTTGAGGGAAATTTATATATTTATCAAGATAGTAGTAAAAAAAATCTTTTAGGAACCTACCATTGTAATAACCAAAATACGATTGAAAATAATACAACGAAGCTTTCTAATTGTACTATTGCCAGTGACTCTGTTTTAAGAGAGACAAACGGCAATATGAAGGAAACAGGCGATGTTAAAGAGGGGTATATTCCTATTGTTGGCAAAAAATATGCATTTATTAAAGATGGTACGAGCATTTATTTAGTAGATTTACAAGATACCACGAAACCAATTAGTGAATTTAGCACGGTAGATACCGCTTCTTATACAGGTGGTGAAGATGTCACCTTTATTACTCCAACCAATCTCTATTTTATTGCTCAATCAAAATCCACGGGTAAATATGGAGTTAATAAAATTACGAGTGATGGGGTTTCTTCTGTTATTCAGTTTAATAAAAACGAAATCAAACGTTTAGGAGATTATTTTGTTGTTAATGAAAATAACAAATATGCTTTATATGATAAAA
Source organism: uncultured Bacilli bacterium (assembly GCA_934098555.1). Classification (GTDB taxonomy): domain Bacteria; phylum Bacillota_I; class Bacilli_A; order RF39; family UBA660; genus Ventrenecus. Next base: position 50,400 of record CAKOOQ010000002.1, on the reverse strand, counting down.
CCGGTGAGAAAAAAACCGAAGATAAAGCTTCGCCCATCGTTGATTATTACAAAAATTACTTAAAAACTTTCAAAGATAATATGTTCTTTGTTCATTCTTTTGCAAAAGAAATTAGCAGTACGGCTTATAATTATGTAGAACTTTATGACGATTATTATGCGGCAGTTATTAATCATCGGGTTCATTTATATCGTTATGATGAGGCAAGTAAAAAAGAATATATTTACGAAGTTACGGGTGATGAAAAAGGTAAAGATGGTCTTGAACTTTTAACAGACCGTTATTATGGTAGCGAGGTCAATGCCTTTAGAATTACTTTTGATTCAAAATATATTTATGTAGAAATAGGAAATAGTAATAATACGTATAATGCCAAACAAAAGTTTTTATTAGATGGAACTTATGTCAGTGAGAAAGAGGACAGTGAAAATGAATCAGAAAATAGCTAAAAGTGCTGGGATAACCATTGTTATTTTCCTTGTTTTAACCTCTTTTCTCGGAGGCTATGGCATGTTTTTACATCATTCTAGAAAACAGCTGACGACAAATAATGAAAAGCCAAACACAAACAAAGAAAAATTTTTTGATAACAAATTATGGTTTTATACCGATGACGGAGAACTTATTGGTAATTATAGCTGTGTAACAACTGATTGTGATATTGCTAAAAATAAAGTGACGGATAGCGATTATAAAGATAGTTATCTTCCTTCCGAAGACTATATAAAAGTTATTCAAAAACGTTATGCTTTCATTAATGATGAGGTTACTTTCTTATATGATATTAAAACAAAAACCGCTTATAAAGCGAGTCCTTATAAAGAAGTAAAAGACTATGGCTATGGCCTTTTAAATGATCTTGTTATTGTTTCTAATATGGATGGATATTATGGCGTTTTAAGTTTAAAAAATAGGCCTTTTATGCTTATACCTTTTGATGAAAAGTATGAATTTATCGGTCTTTCTCCTTCTGTTATAACGAATAACGTTTTATCTTCTGATTATTTTATTACCATGAAAGATAAAAGATGGGATATTATAGATACAAATGAAGCCGTATTAACAGAAAATATTACAGATCCAATCGTAGATTTTAATGGCGAATTTCTTATTCTTGAAAAAAATAAAGAATCTTATGTTTTAACAGATTATAATAATAACGATAAACTTTCGGATGAATTTAAATCTTTATCTTTTACGGGTAAATACTTAAACTGTACCACTCATGATAATACCTTCTATGTTTACGATGTAAAAGAAAATAAGCAGATAAGTCGTACATACTCCCTAGAAGATGGTGAGGAAACTTCTTCTGTTATTGAAGATAAAAAACTAAAAGTTTATGTAAGCACAAGCCTTAAAGAAACCATTAATTTATCGTAAAAAAGATTGCTTTTTAAAAAAGATGCTGGTATGATATTTAAGAAATGCGATGAGGTTAAAGGAGTATAAAAGCCTTTTTTCAAAGAGAGTTTATGGTGGGTGCAAATAAACAAAAAGGCTTTTAGAAGGTTGTTAACTAAAGCATGTAGGAGACATCTCCTTTATCAAGTAAGAGAAAAAGTAAGGATGGTACCGTCTAAAAAGACTCCTTTAGATGGCCATTCTTTTTATTTTAGAAAGGGTTATGTTTTATGAAAGAAGTTTTATTAGTAACAGGAGCAGGCGAGGTGTATACAGATTTTTTGGAAAATCGTTTAAAAAGGCATGACGAGTTAATCGCGGGACTTTTGAAAAATCAGTTTGATGAAAAATATGAAATCAAAGGCTTTGACCGTTATGATAACGCTAAAAGTGCTACTAAAGATTATCATATGCTTACTATTATGGATGATATATTAGATATGGTGGTCATGTTTCCAGATGTTATTACAGATAAGCAAATTCTTTATTTCGTTGATAACTTGTTTCCTGAAAAAGAAGAAAAAAGAGTTCATATGGTAAAGTATTATGAAAATGAAGATACGTGGAAAGAACTTAGTGAAAAAAGAATCATAAAGTTATATGAGCAAGCAAAGGAGAGACAGAAAAATGAACGTAATCGATAAAAAATATAATCATTTAGAGGTAGAAAAAGGAAAATACGATTTTTGGAAAGAAAAAAGTTATTTTGAAAGTGGCAAAAATGATGGTAAACCTTTTTGTATTGTCATTCCACCTCCAAATGTCACCGGTAAACTTCATCTTGGTCATGCTTGGGATACTTCCATTCAAGATATTATGATTCGTTATAAAAGAATGCAGGGCTTTGATGCTTTATGGGTTCCAGGAATGGATCATGCGGGTATTGCTACACAAGCAAAAGTCGATAAAAAATTGCGGGAAGAAGGCATAAATCCTCGCAGTATGAAAAGAGAAGACTGGTTAAAAGAAGCTTGGAAATGGAAAGAGGAATATGCTTCTAATATTCACAAACAATGGGCGAAACTTGGCTTAAGTGTAGATTATTCTAAAGAAAGGTTTACTTTAGATGAAGGCTTATCTAAGGCTGTGCGGACTGTTTTTGTTAAATTATATAACGAGGGTCTTATTTATCGTGGGGAAAGAATGATTAACTGGGATCCCGTTGCTAAGACAGCCTTATCAAACGAAGAAGTTATTTATAAAGATATCCCTGGCAATTTTTATCATTTAAAGTATCCTTTTAAAGATAGTGATGAGTATTTAGATGTCGCGACAACACGTCCTGAAACTATGTTTGGTGATATGGCTGTTGCCGTGAATAAAGAGGATGAAAGGTACCAAAAGTATATTGGTAAAACAATTATTTTACCTCTTGTGGGAAGAGAAATACCTGTTATTGCTGATGAACATGCGGATATGCAAAAAGGTACTGGTTGTGTAAAAATAACTCCTAAAAGCGACCCTAATGACTACGAAGTAGGAAAAAGACATAACTTAAAGGGAGTAGATATTTTAAATCTAGATGGTACCATGAATGAAAATTGCCTATCTTATGCAGGTATGGACCGTTTTGAATGTCGTGAAAAACTACTTGCAGAACTTAAAGAAAAAGGTTACCTTTTAAAAGTAGAGCCTATCATTCATAGTGTTGGACACTCTGAAAGAACAGATGCGATGGTAGAACCTATGGTATCTAAACAATGGTTTGTGAAAATGAGACCTCTTGCGGATGCTGTTTTGAATAATCAAAAAAATAAAGAGACAAAAGTTAAATTTTTACCAAGTCGTTATGAAAAGATTATGAATCACTGGATGGAAATTACTTATGACTGGTGTATTTCAAGACAACTTTGGTGGGGGCATCAAATACCCGCTTGGTATAAGGACGATGAAATTTATGTTGGCATGGAAGAGCCAAAAGAAGAAGGATGGGTTCAAGATGAAGATGTGTTAGATACTTGGTTTTCTAGTGCTTTATGGCCTTTTTCAACACTTGGCTGGCCAGATGAAACTTCATTACTACAAAGATACTATCCAACAAGCGTTTTAGTTACTGGGTATGACATTATTCCTTTTTGGGTGAATCGTATGACTTTTCAAGGACTTCATTTCACGGGCAAACGTCCTTTTGAATATTGTTATATTCATGGTCTTATAAGAGACAAACAGGGTCGTAAAATGAGTAAAAGCTTAGGTAATGGCGTCGATCCTATGGATGTTATTGATTCTTACGGTGCCGATGCTTTAAGATATTATTTAACGACTTCCACCGCGGGTGGAACAGATTTAAGATATGATGAGGAAAAAGTAAAGAGCACATGGAATTTCATCAATAAAATTTGGAATGCCTCTCGTTTTGTTATGATGAATTTAGAAGGTCTTAATGAAGAAGAAACACCTTTGTATAGCGAGGCAGATAAATGGATTTTAACTCGTTATAATATGACCGTTAAAGACGTTACTAAATACATGGATAAGTATGAATTTCAAAATGTTGGCACGGTTTTATATCGCTTTATTTGGGAAGATTTTTGCGATAAGTATATTGAAATGGCTAAATATCATATGCAAGAAAATACAACCAAAAAAGTTTTACGTGATGTTTTAGTTGGTATTTTAAAAATGCTTCATCCTTTCATGCCTTTTGTAACAGAAGAAATCTATGGTAAAGTTTTAAATACTTCGGATACTATTATGCTAAGTGCTTACCCTAAATATAATAAAAAAGAAATTTTTAAAGAGGCACTGGAAAAGGTCGATAATGAATTAGAATTTATTCGTCTTTTTAGAAACGTTAAAGCCGAACATAACATTGGTAAAGAGTATCACGTCTTATTAAAAAATACAGAAGATTATACCTTTATTTTCCAAATGTTAAAGTTAAATGATTACATAGCTTCAGAAAGTGATAGTTTAAGCCAATATGAAGTAGTTTATAAAAACTATTGTCTCACTTTATGTGATGAAAAAGAAGAAACAGAAGAAGATATTCTTAAGAAAGAAAAAGAAATAGAGAGTTTAAAAGCCAGTATTTTAAAAAGGCAAAATCTTTTAGCCAATGAAAACTTTGTGAGTAAAGCTCCTGAAAAGTTAGTTTTAGATGAAAAAAAGAAACTAGAAGAAGAAAAGAAAAAATTAGAACTCCTTTTAAAATAGAGTTCTTTTTTTAGTAGTGAAACAGTCTATAATTATAGTCCTTTAAAACGAATAATTAAATCATAAGGATTGTTTTTGAAAGGAGAATAAGAGGTTCTTTCTAAAAGAGATTCTAATTCTTCTTCGGAAAGTTCTAGGACAATAGCAAAAAGAAGAACCGCTTCTTTACTTTAACGTTAGATTTTAGAATTATGAATTTTAGAAAATAAGCGTCTATTAAGATAGACTTTGTCGTAAACGTCTGTATCTTTTAAGTTTTTTCTATCAAAAATTGAAACAAAAAAGATGGGATGCCTTTACCTTCTTGATATGCATTTAAAAAGTCTTTTATATTTAAGAACACTCTTCTTTAAAGATAAAAGGTTTTAAATACTTTTTTCTAGACGTTTAGGTCCTTTAAATTATTTTTAAGATAAATTTTTAAAGCTATATCATTAGCAAGTGAAATGTATTTTGAATTGGAAAGAAAAATTAGAAAACAAAAGTTAGGGCAAATCCTAGCTTTTTTGATTTTTCTATGCTACCATTAAGATGGTGATAAAATGAAGTCTAAGAAGAGGTATATTTTATTTATATTATTTTTCATCTTGCTTTTGTTGGCCACCTATTATTTTATTTTGAAAGATTATTCTTTTTCATCATTGATAATGGCTTTTCAAAAATGCGAACCACACATTTTAATTTTAGGCGTTTTTCTGATGGGTTTTTATGTTTTTTGGGCAGCCATATTTTTAAAACGGATGCTGAATCATTTTGGTAAGAAAATGACTCTTTTTCAAGCCATAGGCTATGTTTGTACAGAAAACTATTTTTCAGCGATAACACCTAGTAGCATGGGAGGTCAACCAGTTGAAATGTATGAGATGAGTAAAGATGGCATTCCTTATCGTATTAATAGTCTTATTATTTTATTAAATACGATTCTTTATAAAATAGCTTTACTTCTTTTAGCACTTATTTTATTTCCTTTTTATGCTTCTTTATTATTTCACACCAATCAACTTTTTACCATTTTGGTCCTTTTTGGCTTTGTAACGACCTTACTGGTAGTCTTTCTTTTCCTTCTAATGGTTTATAGTAAGAAAATTTTTCCTAAATTTATTTTCAATCTTATTCATTTGGGTTCAAAAATGCACTTTATCAAAAATGAAGAAGCAAAGAAAAAGGCTTTAAAACAAGCTTTAGAAGACTATCAAAAATGTGCAAAGATAACAAAAGAAAAACCTAAAATTCTTTTAGAAGGTCTTTTTTATATGCTTATGCAACGACTTTCCTTATTAAGCGTTAGTTATGTTGTTTATTTATCTTTTCCTTTAGAAGGATATTCTTTGTTTTCTTTAATAGCATTTCAAGTTGGTATTACTTTGGCCAGTGATTTTGTGCCTTTCCCTGGGGGTGTTGTGGTCAGCGAAAACCTTCTTTTAAAGGTTAATGAGGCTATCTATGGGCCGACCTACAAAGCCTCGGCAATGATATTATTACGAAGCATAAATTTTTATTTATTTGTTTTAATAAGTGCTTTATTTTATTCCATTTTTCATTTAATAAAAAGAAAGAGAGTAGTAGATTTATGATAGGAATTTTTGATTATACAACGTTATTTACGTTTTTAGGAACTTTATGTGGTATTTTAAGTATTTATTTGGCCATGTCAGGTCAAATAATCTATAGCTTTTTAAGCCTTATTCTAGCGGGTCTTTTTGATTCTTTGGACGGAACCGTTGCTAGGACGAAAAAAAAGCGTGGTGATTTTGCCATTCGTTATGGCATTCAGCTCGATTCTTTATCGGATGTTATTTGTTTTGGAGCAGCCCCTTTATTTATTAGTTTGGCTCTCACCAAAGATCATGGTATTTTACAAATTTTATCTTTGTTTTATCTTTTGACGGCCATTTCTAGATTAGCCTATTTTAATGTGGATGAAGAAATAAGAAGAACTAAAGAGAAGGAATCTCGTAAATATTACACGGGACTTCCAGTGACTCCTGCGGCGATTATTTTCCCGACGGTTTATTTTCTGCTTTCCTTTTTTCCAACTTATTTGCCATACTTTTATGTTCTTGCCATGATAATTGTTGCTTTTTTACAAATATCTAAAATCCAAGTTCCTCATTTAAAAGGAAAGGGCGAGATAGTATGTGTGATATACGGGATAATTCTTGTGAGTGCACTTCTTTACTTTTGTATGTAAAAGAGTATCAAGAAAATATTTTTTTATCTTTTCTTTATGATTCTTATCTCGGGCAAAAATTGCTTCCTTTTATAACTTCAAAAAAAGTCAGTCTTTTTATGGGCTATTTTTATGATTCTAAATTTTCTAAGGCTTTAATTCCCTCTTTTATTTCTAAAAATAAGTTAGATATGAACATATATAAAGAAAAAAAATATCAAAGTTTTAATGATTTTTTTACCAGAGAGAAGAAGAAAGTGACTTTTGGTAAAGATAATGATAGCCTCTACGCGCCTTGTGATGCTTATTTAAGTGCCTATCGAATTGATGAGAAAAGTACATTTCAAGTAAAAGGTTTATCGTACTCTTTAGAAGAACTTCTTTTAAACCATGGCTTGGCTAAAAAATACCAAGGAGGTTATCTTTATGTTTTTAGATTAATCCCAACACATTATCATCGATATCATTATTTTGATGATGGCTCACTTCTATTTGCTAAAAGCATAAAGGGGGCATTTCACACGGTTCGAGATGTTGCTTTAAAGAAAAAGAAGGTCTATTTAGAAAATACGCGGGAATATTCTCTTTTAAAGACCAAGAACTTTCAAGATGTATTATATATGGAAGTTGGGGCTTTAGGAGTAGGTAAAATTAAAAACCATTATCAAAAAGAATTTAAGCGTGGTATGGAAAAAGGAATGTTTTTCTTTGGGGGTTCAACGGTTTTAGTTATGTTTTCTAAAGATGTTTTAAAAAAGCCTCAAGAATTGTTGACTAAATCTTTAAAAGGATACGAAGCTGTGGTACAATGTGGACAGAAAATAGGTGAGAAAAATGAATAAAAAGGGATTTACATTAGTGGAGCTTGTAATAACCATTGGTCTTTTAGGTCTTTTAGGAATGGTTATCGTTTCAAATATGAGTGGTTTATTAAATAAGCAGCAAGATAAACAGTATGCTTCTTTCAAAGAATCTCTTACGAAGGCTGCCTGTAGTTATATTCATTTAAATGCCGCTAAAGATGAAGAAAATCCTAACAAAAGCTTAAAGAGTACATGTATCAGTAAAAAAACGTGTTCCGTTACTGTCGGACGTCTTTTAGAACAAGGTCTTATTAGCGATGAAGATTTAGTAGATCCCCGTAATAAAGAACGTCTGTCTAACTCAACACCCATTTTGATAACCTATCAAAATAATGAATTTACCTGTTCTATTGACTCGATTGATTAAGGATATTAAAAAAAGAATAAGAGTTTTTATTTCATCTTATTCTTTTTCTATATCTTCTTCTTTTAACAAGTTTTTTTGATATTCCCGATAAGCCGTTATTTCTACATCATCATTGAAGGGGGTGTATTCTAATTTTCTTTGTTTTAAAATCTCTTTAATTACTTTTTCAGTAAAATAAGGATTACGAATGAAAAGAGGACCAAGTAAATATGTGCCATAGAAGTGCTTTTTTAAAATGCCATCTGTCGTTTCATTTGGTGCGTATCCTGTACCGTCTTTAACAGTAAATAAAGGCTTTTCTCGAACGTTTTTTAAAACCGAATTTCGATTTTCAAAACCAATAATTTCATCTTTTAAATCTCTAGCATTAAAGACTTGTTCACCTACAATTCGAAAATCTGTTTCAACACTTTGATATTTAAAAAGGCCAAGCGTTTCATATTTAACATTGTCAATCGTCGTAAAACTTTCGCCAAAAAAGTCTAGAGCATTTCCTGTGACAAAAAAGAATTTATTTTTATTAAAAGCTTTTATAACTTCATCTTTGCGTTTTAATAAATCATTTAAAGAAAGAAGAAAGGATTCTTTGGCACCACTACCGATGTAGAAAATATCATAATCATCGAATTTTATTTTATCATCAATTGATAAATTATGGACGATAACTCGGATACCATGATTTTCTAAATGATGCGTAAGACCTCTTACGTTACCATGTTCACCATAAAGATTCATTAAATCATAGTATAAATGTGCAATTTTAATTGTTTCCATCATTATACTCCTTTATCTTATTTTTAATAATTGCTGTCATATCAAAGCAAACCATCGTATAAATATTGCCCGTCGATTCTTTTTTAACCGTTTGAATCAAGTTATCCAAATCATCAATTAAAACAATTTTAGAAGCCTTAATTTTGGCATATTTAAGTCGAACCAAAACATCCCATTTAAAACGACCAATTAAAAAGATTTTTTCAATGCTACTATCATTTAAAAGTTCAAAATCGACATCCCAAAGCCAACTTAAATCGTTATATTTATATCTTCTAGAAACATTATCAAATCCTAGAATAACATCTTTTTTTCCTTTTTCATTAACAATATAACGAAGAGATTGGTAATAACTTAAAGCATTTTCATTTTTGCTTTCCAGCATTAAAATGTTTCGTTCATCCATTTTATATTCATGACCTCTTTTAGAGGATATCATATCATCATTTAAAGCATATAAAATTTGTTTATCTTTAATACCTATTGTTTTACACAATGCATAAGCCGCTAAAGTGGCATAAGCTGTAAAAAGAAAATTTTTATTGAGACAAACTTCATTATTATTAACAAGCATGGTTTTATTATCTAAATCCACATGTGAAGCTGTAAAATCAGGATTGCCTCTTTTAAAGTCACAGTTTTGACAATAATAAGAGCCTATATGGCCATAATGGTAATAATAGTAAACGAGTTTTTTGTGACATTTAGGGCAGTAGGCATTATCCACAGAAAAGTTTTCTTTTTTAGAGTAAGAATCTTTTGTCTTATTAATACCATAAGTAACAATGTCACCTTTAAAAGTCAATTTTTCTTTCATAATACCTGGATCATCCGCATTTAAAACAAGAGTTGTTTTTTCATCGATGGCTTTAAAAATAGCGTCATAGATAATATCTGGAGAACCGTTTCTAGCCGGTTGATCACGTGTAATATTTGTTACGACTAAATGCGTCATTTTATTCTTACTAAACGCAAGATGAAGATGCCGTTCATCTAATTCTAAAAGTAAAACGTCATGTTTGAATTTTCCTGTTAACGTACAATTATTTAAAACAAGCGTTGTAATACCTCGTATTCCGTTGCTTCCAGAAGCATTATATACCACATCAAATCCAGCATCCGTTAAAATATGATAAATCATCTGTGTGGTAGTTCCTTTGCCACTTGAGCCAGTTACGCCAATAACATATTTAGGATATTTAATTTTTTCTAGAACATGTTGATTCATGTTATAACTAATTGCCCCAGGAAATTGACTACCGTTTTTATGAAATAATTTACATAAAAACGTCAAACTTTTGTTAACAATAATCTGTAAAGTTGTCATCATCTTTTCATCACCTACAAAAATTATAGCAGATAGCTTTTCATTTGACAATAAAGATGGTAGAATAAAACTGTGATTTAAATGGAAAATAAGATAGAAGAGTTCTGTGAATATCTATTAAGGGAACGAATGTTTTCTTCTAATACCGTTATGGCTTATCATAATGATTTAAAAGAGTTTTCTTTTTATTTAGAAAAGCATCATGAAGATTATTTAGTTTTAACTAAAGAAAACATCCGGGATTATTTAAAATACTTAAGTGATAATCATTTTACAAGTAAAAGTATTGCCAGACACCTAAGTAGTCTAAGAAGTTTTTATAATTTTTTAGTTCAAAATAAAGTTCTATTAAAAAATATTTTTTTAGAAATTCATAACCCCAAATTAGGAAGACCGTTACCCAATATTTTAAATCAAGAAGAAAGAGAACAACTCCTTTCTTTTCCTAATTTAGAAACAGCGTGGGATAAAGAACGTTATCTTATTTTAGAACTTCTTTATTCAACAGGATTAAGGGTAAGTGAACTTTCGAATATTAAATTAAATGATATTAAGAGGAAGGAACAAACAATTTATACAGTAGGTAAAGGCAAAAAAGAACGTGTTGTTTATTTTGGAGAGGTTGCTTTAGAGGCATTAAATGATTATTTAGATGTTCGAGATAATTTATTAAAAAAAGAAAAACATGATTATTTATTTGTGAATCAAAAGGGTGGTAAGCTAAGCCGAGCTAGTATTGAAAAAATTGTCCAAAAAAGAGCCTTTGAAGCTAACTTGATGCAACATGTTTCACCTCATACCTTACGGCATACCTATGCAACGGATATGCTTTCTAATGGCGCGGATATTAGAACGGTCCAAGAACTTTTAGGTCATGAAAAATTAAGCACCACAGAAATTTATACACATCTATCCAGTTCATATTTAAAAGAGGAATACCGTCATAAAATGATGCGAAAGTAATAAAAAAGATTGACGACATGAAAGAAAAAGGGTTAAAATAAAGAGGAACTTTTTGAGAAAGAGAAAAGTAGAAAAGAAATTTATAACAAAGAGAGAGCTAATGGGTGAGAAGGCTTTTATAAATCTTTTTGAAATAACAACTCTTTATATCCTTAAAACGGTTGGACCGATAAAACTATTTTGAGAGTACCTAGGTAAAATAAGGTGGCACCGCGGCTTTTTAAGTCGTCCTTATGAATTACTTAGGTTTTTTTGTTTAAAGAAAGGATGATAAAAATGTATTTAATGGATATTTATAAAGATGAAGAAAAGTTAATGGATAAGGAAATTAAGGTAAAAGGTTGGATTCGTAATCATCGTCATGGTTCAAATTTTGGCTTTATTGATTTAGCAGATGGCACTTCTATGAAAAAGCTTCAAGTAGTTTATGACACGGCTTTACCAAACTTTAAAGAAGTAGATACGATTAACTTTGGTTCTTCTATTGAAGTAGAAGGTATCTTAAAAAAGGGGGAAGGTACTCAAAGCATCGAACTAAAAGCAACCAAAATCACGTTACTTGGGGAATGTGCCAAAGATTATCCTTTGCAGCCTAAAAAACATAGCAAAGAATTTTTAAGAAGCATTGCGCATTTAAGGCCAAGAGCCAACTTATTTCAAGCGGTTTTTCGTATTCGTTCTATCGCGGCTTTTGCTATTCATGAATATTTTCAAACAAGAGGTTATATTTACTTTAATGCTCCTTTAATCACGGCTTCTGACTGTGAAGGGGCTGGAGAAATGTTTCAAGTAACAACACTTCCTCTAGATAAAATAAAAGGAAAGGTCGATTATAAAAAAGATTTCTTTGGCAAAGAAACTTCTCTAACGGTATCAGGTCAATTAGAGGCTGAAACATTCGCGACAGCCTTTTCAAAGGTTTATACTTTTGGACCCACTTTTCGGGCGGAAAATTCTAACACGAAAACCCATGCCGCCGAATTTTGGATGATTGAACCTGAAATAGCTTTTTGTGATTTAGACGAGTTAATGGATATCGAAGAAGATATGTTAAAACACGTGGTTTCTTATGTTCTAGAGCATGGCAAAGAAGAGCTTGCTTTCTTAGATAAATTCGTTTCTAATGGCCTAGTTAATAAACTAGAAACGTTAACAAAAAGTACTTTTACTCGGGTAACACATGAAGAAGTGATTACTATTTTAAAAAACGCTAATCAAAAATGGGAATTTGAACCGGAGTATGGAGAGGATATTCATAAAGAACATGAATCCTTTATTACGGAATACTTCCATGGCCCTGTTTTCATCACGGATTGGCCTAAAGATATTAAGGCATTCTATATGAAACAAAACGAAGATGGTAAAACGGTTCGGGCTGTAGACCTTGAAGTACCTTTATCGGGTGAACTTATGGGTGGCAGTCAAAGAGAAGAAGATTATGATAAGCTTCTAAAACGTATGAAAGAACTTCATATGAATACGGAAGAGCTAAAATGGTATACGGATTTACGTAAATACGGAACAGTGGTTCATTCTGGTTTTGGTATGGGCTTTGAAAGACTTTTGATTTATTTAACAGGTGTGGATAATATTCGTGATGTGATTGCTTATCCAAGAGTTCCTGGTTCTTGTGAATTCTAGAAAGGACGCTTATGAAAGAAAATTTTTATCGTGATTGTGAAATCAAAGATTTAACAAAAGAAGATATCGGTAAGACAATTACCGTGAGTGGTTGGATTGAAAATATCCGTGACCATGGTGGGGTCTTATTTTTAGACCTTCGAGATACGACGGATACTTTGCAAATTGTTTCCAATGATGATACGATGTTTGCCCATTTAAGTAAAGAAAGCGTTATTAAAGTGAGGGGAGTTATCCGAAAAAGAAGTGAAGAAACGTATAACCCAAAATTAAAAACAGGTGAAATAGAGCTTCTTGTTTCTTCTTTAGATGTTTTAAGTCGTTCTTTAAGTGTTTTACCTTTTGATATTAGAAGTAGTAAAAAAGTAGGTGAAGACGTCAGACTTAAATATCGTTATTTAGACTTACGTAATAAAGAGGTACAAAAGAACTTCAAATTACGGAGTGATGTTTTGCATTTTTTACGTAACAAAATGTATGATTTAGGTTTTATGGAAGTTCAAACGCCCATTTTAACGGCTTCGAGTCCAGAAGGGGCTAGAGACTTTGTCGTTCCATCTAGAAACTTTAAAGGTAAGTTCTACGCTCTTCCTCAAGCACCCCAAATATACAAAGAACTTTTAATGGTAGGGGGCATTTCTAAATATTTTCAAATCGCACCTTGTTTTCGCGATGAAGATGCTAGACGGGATAGAACCTTAGAATTTTATCAATTAGATTTAGAAATGAGTTATGTAACTGAAGAAGATGTTTTAGCTATTGGCGAAGATATTTTCTACGATGTTTTTACAAAGTTTTCCCATAAAAAAGTGAGTCCGAAACCTTTTAGACGCCTCACTTATAAAGAAGCTATGGATAACTATGGAACCGATAAACCTGATTTAAGAAATCCATTAATTATTAAAGATATCACAGATATTTTAAAAGATACGACGTTTAAACCTTTTCAAAAAAGTTATATTAAAAGCATTTTAGTTTCTGATATTGGGGATAAGTCAAACAGTTGGTTTAATGAAATCGTAGACTATGCGAGTTCTATTGGTATGCCTGGTATTGGTTATCTTACTTTAACAAACGAAGGTTCCTTAAAGGGGCCTATTGATAAATTTTTGAGCGAACAAGAAAGAAAAAAACTGATTACTGTGTGTCAAATGAAACCAAATTCTGTTTTATTCTTTATTGCCAATCGAAATCTTAAATTAGCATTAAAATATGCAAGTTTAATAAGAACTTATCTGGGCGAAAAATGTGCTTTAATCGATAATGATAAATTAGAACTTTGCATTATTAAAGATTTCCCTATGTTTGAATATGATGAGGAAAAGAAAAAAATTGACTTCTGTCACAATCCATTTAGTCTTCCTCATCATGGTCTTAAAGACTATGATACGGATGATGTTTTATCTATTTTGGCTTATCAATATGACTTTGTTTGCAATGGCTTTGAAATGGCTTCTGGAGCCATAAGAAATCATGATTTAGAAAGTTTAGTTAAAGGCTTTGAAGTGGTGGGCTATAAAAAAGAAGATGTAGAAGAAAAGTTCCGTTCTATTTATACAGCTTTTCAATATGGTTGTCCGCCTCATGGAGGAATGGCTCCAGGGATAGACCGGATATTAATGCTTTTATTAGACGAGCCAAACTTAAGAGAGGTTCAAGCTTTCCCAACAAGTACTACAGGTGCGGATAACCTTATGGGTTCGCCAAGTAACCTTACAAAAGAACAACTAAAAGAACTTGGAATTATGGTAAGAGAGGAGAAAAAAAATGAGTAAGTTTACTAAAGAAATGATAGATAACTATGCGGATAAATTATTAATTGGTTTAACCGAAGAAGAAAAAGACATGATAACACTAGAATTTGATAGTATTGATAAAAGTATAGGTTCGGTTTTAGAAATTCCTAATTTAAGTGAGGTCGAACCTATGACACATGCTTTAGATAATTTTATGTATGAATTAAGAGAAGATGAACCGGAAGAATCGATTCCAATTGATGATTTATTAAGAAATAGTGGCGATGAGGATGGTGCCTACATCGTTGTACCAAAGGTGGTGGGATAAAATGATGAACGAAAGTATTGTTTCTTTACATGAAAAATTAATAAATAAAGAAGTAACGAGTGAGGAACTTGTTAAAGAATCTTTACAAAAATCACATGAAGTCCAAACGTCTTGTAATGCCTTTGTTACCATTTTAGATGACGCAAAAGGGGGGGAAGTGACAGATAACTTATTATCTGGCATCCCTTATGGGGTAAAAGATAATTATTCTACCAAAGATGTTTTATCAACAGGATCTTCTAATATTTTAAAAAACTATGTACCTTTCTTTGATGCCACTGCCGTTAAAAACTTAAAAGCAGCAGGAGCTATTATGGTAAATAAAACAGCTTTAGATGAATTTGGCATGGGGGGAACGGGGACGACTTGCCACACAGGTGTTGTGACAAACCCTTGGGACCATACGAGAATGACAGCTGGTTCCTCTGCTGGTTCTGCGGCCGCGGTTGCCTCGGGTGTTTACCCTTATGCTTTAGGAAGTGACACTGGTGACTCGATTCGTAAACCTGCTGCTTACTGTGGCATTGTTGGATACAAACCGACT
This sequence comes from uncultured Bacilli bacterium, assembly GCA_934098555.1. Lineage (GTDB taxonomy): Bacteria > Bacillota_I > Bacilli_A > RF39 > UBA660 > Ventrenecus. Next base: position 35,127 of record CAKOOQ010000002.1, on the reverse strand, counting down.
TATGGGATGATTAGTCGTTATGGATTATTTCCTTTTGCTTCTAGTCTTGATCACTGTGGCGTGTTAACCAGAAGTGTTTTAGACGCAGCTATCGTCGTGGATGCTATGAAAGGTATTGACAAAAACGATATGACAAGCTTTGATAGCAAAGATATCCATCTTTATGAGTCTTTAAAAAAGGATATGCCTTTGAAAAAAGTTTGTTATATTAAAGAAATATGTGATAGCAATCGTTATCCTAATGCCAGTGAAGAATTAAAGAGTCACTTAGAAAACTTCCAAGACACGTTAAAACACTTTAAAAATCTTGGTATTGAAGTAGAAGAAGTATCCGTCGATGAAAAGCTTTTAAAAGCTGTCGCGAGTGTTTATGTTATTATTTCTTGTGCAGAGGCAAGTAGTAACATGTCTAATTTAACAGGTATTATCTTTGGCCCAAGAGGAAAAGGAGATAACTACATCGATATGATGAAAGATGCACGTACCAAAGGTTTCTCAAGTTTAATTAAACGTCGTTTTGTAATTGGCTCTTATGTTTTACAAAAAGAAAATCAAGACAAATATTTTCATAATGCCCAAAGAGTTCGTCGTTTAATTGTGGATGCTTACAAAAATTTATTTAAAGAATATGATGCCGTTATTTTACCGGTGGGTTCGGGTCCTGCTAAAAAATTAGAAGGCGCTAAAAACATGTTGGATGAAAACACACAAGTTCTTGAAGAACATTTACAAATTGGTAATTTCGGGGGTTTTCCTTCGATTACCATTCCTGATGGTTTTATAAATGGCTTACCTGTTGGTATTAACATAACGGGCAACTGTTATGAAGATGAAAAAGTCTTAAAAATAGCCGCTTTATTAGAAGGACAAATGAATTATAAAGGACAAATCGCAAAGGAGGTAGAACATGAGTAAATATATAGCTAAAATAGGTCTTGAAATGCACTGTGAAATATCCAAAACAAAAAGTAAGGTTTTCTCAAGTGCAAAAAATACTTATTCGGATGAACCTAACTCTTCAGTAAGACCTCTTGATATGGCCTTTCCAGGAACTTTACCTGTTGTTAATAAAGAAGCTGTTAAACTTTCTTTAATGGCTTCCATGATAATGCATTGTTCTCAACCAGAATATATGTATTTTGAAAGAAAGAACTATTACTACCCAGATTTACCAAAAGGATTTCAGTTAACCCAAGAAACCAAACCGATTCCTGTTGGTATTTATGGCTATGTGGATTATGAATGTGACGGAGAAATGAAACGGGTTCGCGTAAATAACATTCACTTAGAAGAAGATGCGGCCAGTCTTGATCACTATGAAACCACATCTACAATTGATTATAATAGAGCAGGTGTTCCTTTACTAGAACTTGTTACGGAACCTGATTTTCATTCAGCGAGTGAAGCCGTCGCTTTTCTAGAACACATGAGAAGCACCTATCAATATGCCGGTATTTCTGATGCGGATACCAAAAAAGGTCAAATAAGATGTGACGTTAACGTTTCTATTATGGATAGTAGCCTAGATGAGACAGACCCTAAAAACTGGGGAACTAAAATTGAAATAAAAAATGTAAACTCTTTTGGTGGTGTAAGAGATGCCATTAACTATGAAATAGAACGTCAAACCGAACTTAAAGAAAATGGCACCTACGATGAAATGCCTCAGCAAACCAGAAGGTGGGATGAAGAAACATTTAGTACCATTTATATGAGAAGTAAAGCAGACGCTGTGGATTATAAATACTTTGTAGAACCTAATATTCCGAAATTTAAAATCAGTCCTTCTTGGTTAGAAGAAATTAGAGCTTCTATTCCCAAACTTGCTCATGAAAGAAAAGAAGATTATATCAAAACTTATGGTCTTTCTTCTTACGATGCCAGTGTTCTTGTTAAAGATAAAGCTATTTCTGATTATTTCGAGGAATGTTTAAAACTTTCTATGGATCCTAAAACAGCTTCTAACTGGATAACGGTTACCATTGTAGGAGAATTAAATAAAGAAAACATTGAAATTAAAGATTTCTTCCTTACACCAGCTTATTTAAAACAAATTATTGATGGTATCAAAGAAGGTATTTTATCTTCTAAACAAGCTAAAGAAGTTTTTTATAAGGCTATTGAAGAACAAAAAGAACCTAAAAACTTTATTAATAAAGAAAATGGTCAAATTTCTGATGTCACAACTTTAACGGAATTGATTTTAACCATCTTAGACAAAAATGAAACTCAAATTGCCGCTTATAAAGCGGGTAAAACAAATTTATTTGATTATTTTGTTGGTCAAGTTATGAAAGAAACAAGAGGCAAAGCCAATCCTGTTCTTACAAAAGAAATTTTAACCCAAGAATTAACAAAGCGTTAAAAAATTATCTAATACGGTAAATGGAAACCATAGTTTCTTTAGTAAATAAGGCTAAATCATCATCTAACGATGTTAATACGGTATTGATAAAATAAGTAACAGTTATGATTACGCTTTGATTTAAAATGAAACGAACAATAATAATCTAAGATAAGGTGAAGATGGTACTAAATCCAATCCATATATTTTATCAGAAAGTAAAAAAACTTGTCTCTTATTTAAAGAGCAAGTTTTTTTTAAACACTTAGCTTTGATTTAGAGTAAGGTTTCCTAATATATCAGTAAGGCCTAATAAATAATCAACGCTGACATCATAGTATTTAGCAAAAACAGCCATTTTATCAACTGGCATAATTTTTATTCCTCTTTCATATCTGAAATATTGAACTTGAATAGTTATTTTGAAATTATAACCATTCGGATATAATAGCTTTTTTCTTTTTAAAACAGAAAGAAGTATATAAAGTTTATGTAGAAAAATCAAAAATAGAAACATCCAAACAAATGTCTGGAATGTAATTTTATATCCGTAACAATAGTCAAGTGTAAACTTATGTAAATATAGTTGCATGACACCTTATTTTATTGTATAATTTAATTGCCAAGTGTAAGATAGTTACATAAAACCGACTATGGTGATATATGGGAATCAGAACCTTATATGGTGTAGAAAACTAATCCGTTAAGTGTATTAGGATCCTAAAATATAAGTGAGATGCCCACCTGCGAGAAAGCGGGGATTTTATCACGCTGACTTACATTTGGTTTTTTTATGTAAAAAAGAAAGGAAATAAATATGTTTGAAAGAATAGAAAGACTACTTCCTTTAGAGGTTGTTCAAAAAATAAAGGAAACGAAAGTATTATTAATTGGTCTTGGTGGAGTTGGAGGATACGTCTTTGAATCTTTGATTCGAACAGGAATAAAAGAAATAACCGTTATTGATAAGGATGTTTTTGATATAACAAATTTAAATCGCCAAATTCTTTCAAACATGAAAACGATTGGACAAGATAAGGTAGATGTAGCCAAAGAAAGAGCGAGCCTTATTCCTTCCAAAACCAAAGTTATAGCTTATAAAAAAGAGCTGAAAGAAGAGGATATTACGGAGGAATTTGTTAGCCTATACGATTATATTTTGGATGCTTGCGATACGGTTAGTGTTAAAATCAAATTAATTGAAGAATGTACTCTTGCTAAGACAAAATTGATAACTTGTATGGGAACTGCCAATAAAACCCATCCTGAAATGCTAAATATTATACCTTTAAAAAACACAAAAAGTGATCCTTTAGCCAAAAAAATTCGCAGCCATTTCAATAAAAATCCTAAGGCTTTAAAATCTTTATGTGTTTGTAGTAGTGAAGTTCCTAAGCATGCTGCTCTTTTAGGCACCATTTGTGCTGTACCGATGGCCGCGGGAGCTCTTATGTCTAGTTACGTTATTAATGATATAAAAAAAGAAGTTATGATGCAAAAATAACTTCTTTTAATTTTTCATCTATTTTCCCTGTTTTAAGGCTTTTATAAATACTTAAAAAAAGGGGAGCTGAAATATTTTCTTTTTCTAAAATTTGTTTAACGAATTCAAGATTCATAAAACCTTCTACCGTATTATTTTCAAGAAATTTGGTTCTTTTTTTCACATTGTCAAAAAGAAAACCATAAGTAAAATTTCGTGATTTCATCATCGAACATGTAAGAAGTAAATCACCTAAAAAAGGATACATGTCATCATTTAGTATTCTTTTTAATTCTTTAATAACTTCATTTACATAACTATAATGGGTGTTGGAATAAGGGTATGTTTTATAAATCATTCCGGATCCTATGGCATATATATTTTTTAAAACATTACAAAGTTCTAAAGAGTGGGCTTTTTTGACAGTGATTTGTTTAATCCAAAAAGGAAAAAGATTCTTTATTTTTTCTTCAGCATCGGGATAATTCGAAGCAAAACTTATTGTTGTTGGTGATGAATGAAGAAGTTCTTCAGCTAAATTGGGACCCCCAAAAAGACTGTAAGAAATACCCTTAGATTCTAAATAATCACTCATAAAGTAAGGATTTTCTTCTAATAAACCTTTTGTGCCGATAAAAAGAATCTTTTCTTTTAAATTGACATTTAGTATTTTTTTTAATAAATCGGTTAAATATTTTGAACTTGTCAAAACAAAAATATAGTCGTTTTTTATAAGGGCAGGTTCTAAATCATAAGTTAATAGGACATTTTTTCTTTTTAATTTAAACGTTTTATCAGGACTCCATAAAGTAATTTGATTCGTCGCCTTTTTTTCTAAAACGCTTAAAAGGGCAAGAGAAAAAGCTCCAGAACCTAAAAGCAAAATTTTATTCATTTTATTCTCCTTTCATTTCATGCCATAATTTATTTAAATTATTTTCATATTTATTATCACGAGGATGATAATATTTTTTCCCCTTTAAGTTCTCAGGCATATAATTTTGTTTCACATAAGAATTTTTATAATTATGAGGATATAAGTAATTGGGACTGGTTGTTTTAATATTATCAGGAACGTTTCCGGTTGAGCCTCTTCGAATGTCATTTAAGGCTTCATCTAAAGCCACATGAGCGGAGTTAGATTTAGGAGATAAAGCCATTTCGGTAACAATTGTGCCAAGAGGAATGCGGGCCTCTGGTAAGCCAACAAGTTCAGAGGCACTTATTGCCGCCATGACTTTAGGACCAATAGAAGGATTAGCAAGCCCGATATCTTCATAAGCAATCACACTCATTCTTCTATAAATGCTATCTAAATCTCCAGCTTCAATAAGACGAGCTAAATAATGTAAAGAAGCATCCACATCACTACCCCGAATAGATTTTTGAAAAGCAGACAAAACGTCATAATGGCCATCTTCATTTTTATCATGAAAAAAAACAGGTTTACTTTGAATACTTTTTAGAAGATCTATCGTAATTTTGTGATTACCCGATGCATAGTAAGCGGTTTCTAAAAGATTTAGAGCACTTCTTACATCACCACTTGAATAAGTTGCAATATATTCTAAAGCATCATCTTCTATTAGGCAATCATCTAATTTTTGGGTAGCTCTTTTAAGCCCAACAATAATATCATCTATGGTTAAATCATGTAGTTCAAAAATTTGCACACGACTTCTAATTGCCGGATTTATTTTATGATAAGGATTGGACGTTGTAAGACCAATTAAAGTAATCAATCCAGATTCAATATGAGGAAGCAAAATATCTTGTTTATCCTTATTCATCCGATGAATCTCATCAATAATTAAAATTAAATCACCATACATTTTAGCTTCTTCAATGGCGATATCAAAATCACTTTTATTATTCATGGTTGCATTTAAAAATTTATAAGGTTTCTTTAAATCATGAACAATGGCATTAGCAATAGATGTTTTGCCTGTCCCTGGTCTACCATATAAAATCATCGAACACAAGTGATTTTGTTTTACTAAATTTGTTATTATTTTATTTTCTCCAATAAGATGGGTTTGACCAATAACCTCACTTAGTGTTGTTGGTCGCATTATATTTGCTAAAATTTCCATATTACCACCTTTTTTAGTATATCAGTTTGACAAGGTTTTGAAAAGCCTTTATACTTATCTTGTGATGATTATGAATAACGAAATTAAGATGTATCTTGATTATATTCAATATGAAAAAAAATTAAGTGAAAATACGGTTTTGTCTTATAAAAACGATTTAGATGAATTTAGGTGTTTTTTTAAGACAACATCGTCTGCTTTAAACTTAAAAAAAGAAGATATTTTATCTTTCTTACAAAAAAAGAGTCAAAATGAACGGACACGTTCCCATTATTTATCCACTTTAAAAGGCTTTTATCATTTTTTAACGGAAGATAAAGAAGGCATAGAAAATGTTTGTGATTGTATTTATTTTCCTAAAGTAAAGGAACATCTACCTAATTATCTTTCTTATGAAGAAGTCGATAAACTTCTTTCTTTTCCTTTAAAAACGGACTATGATTACAGAACGAAAACTATGCTTGAAGTTTTGTATGCGACTGGTTTGCGCATTAGTGAACTCGTTTCTTTAAAACTTAAAAATATTGACTTTGAAAATGAATGGGTTAGGGTGGAAGGAAAAGGGGCAAAAGAAAGAATTGTTTTTTTAAACGAAACCTCTTTATATTATTTAAAACTTTATATAGAAAAATACCGGTGTAAACTCATTAAAAAGGGTAAAGTATACGACGAACTTTTCTTAAATAATCGTGGAACGCCTATCACAAGACAAGGTGTCAATAAACTTTTAAATGAAATATCTTTAAAGACAATTGATAGAAAGGTAAATCCTCATATGTTAAGACATTCTTTTGCAACGCATTTACTCTTAAATGGCGCCAACCTTCGCGTCATTCAAACTTTTCTTGGTCATAGCAACATTGCCACAACGGAAATATACACGCATGTTACGAGTCAAAAAAACAAAGAGGAGTACACTCATTACCATCCTCATGCCAAAAAATAAGGAAGAAATTGAATCATTCTTCCTTATTCTATTAATCACATGATTTTTCTTGATTTCTAGATTCGCGTTTTTGATTTTGATTTTGATTTTTACGTTCTTGTTTTCTAGAATTATTTTTTTGATTTTTTTTCATTTTTTACCTCCCACTAGTATTATGACCGAAAGAGAAAAAAAGATACCTAAATTAAATAACAAATATTGGTAAAAAGAGACTTGATGATTTTGCCAATTTCCATTAAAATAAAACATGAAACGGAGAGAGAATATGAGAAAGAGTTATTATTATTTAATCGGAGCTAAACAAAAGAAAGCCTATGTGCTTCAACTGGACCTTTCGGAGTCTTCACATGAACTAACGAGTCAATTTGAAGATATTTCTTTGATTGATTTACTCAGCATGAATTATACCCAAGAAGAGTTTAAACGTCTCGCATCTAATTGGAATCCTCTTATTTCTGTAGATGATTCTACTGATTTTTATATTTTGCGTGTTACAAAAAGCAAGAATAATTTTTTTAAGTTCCATACTTACGAGCTTATTTATAATTATCATTTGCCGGCTAATTTAGCAGCTTTAAAAGAAAAAATTTATGACGGTCTAGGTACTCTTGCTAAAGAAAGATATCAAAAAGTAGCGGATAAAACGAATCGCAAGTTAAATCTCGAAGCTACACCTTTTTTTAATGAATATGCGACACGATTAATCCAAAATATTACAGGTAATTCGTCTTCACTCGCTTATTTTAATCATGAATCTTATTTGACACTCGATAGCCATATTTTAAATCGTCTCATTGATTATACACCAAATAAAAAAGAAAGCCTTTTAAATGAACTATTATCATATAAAAAACTAAGAGCCCTTGTTTTAGAGTATCTAAATTATATAATGAAAAAACCTTGGGATAAAAATTTAATTCAAGATAGAGTCTTAAATCATTATCCTAAGTTTCTTTATGGACTTTCACCTTCAGATGGCTATATTACCATACAAGAAGCTCGAAGAAGATTTGCCTCTTTTCCTCCAGAACCTAAGTTAATGACAACGAAAGAAGCCAAAAATTATACTGATTTAGAGTTTTATCATTTAGAAGAGCAAATAAAAATGCAAGACTTTAATGATAAAGTTTTAGAAGAAATCTATAGTAGGGGAGGATTAGAAGCGGTCTTTAAAGAAATGGATACGAATGATATTTATAATTCCACTCCCGAAGACCTTTTAAGAATTGGTATTTACGATATGAATCATTATATGGAAATAAAAAATAATACTTCTAGAAGAAAAAGATAGGTCATAGTATAAAATAGGTGATGCTATGACTTTTTTAAGGCCTTTTGTTTTATCTTCCTTAGCGGGTCTTTCGACCGTTTTAGGTTCTTTTATTATTTTTTTTAACTGGCAGGAAAAAAATATCAACAAGTTTATTACATTTTGTTTAAGTCTTTCTTTAACCATTATGATTGGTATTTCTGTTTTAGAATTAATACCCGAAGCCAGTTATTTAATTTTAACAAAATTTAAACTATTCAAAGGCCTTTGTTTATCGTTCGTTATTTTTGTTTTAGCTATTTTTATGATTCAACTTATGAATAAAAAGATAGAAAAGAGAAGGGGAGAAGAAAGCCTCTATCGTTTAGGCCTTCTTAGCATGCTAACACTTATGATGCACAATTTACCGGAAGGTATTTTAACTTTTTTAAGTAGTTATCAAAACTTTTCTTTAGGATTACGGCTTAGTGTGGCGATTATGCTTCATAATATACCCGAAGGTATTAGTATTGCTGTGCCAATTTATTTTGCCACAAAAAGTAAAAAAAAGGCCATTAACATGACATTACTATCAGGTCTTGCCGAACCATTCGGAGCAATATTAGCTTTCTTGTTTTTAAAAAGCTTTTTATCGTCAGAATTTATTGGTATCATTTTATTATTTGTTGGTGGCATTATGATAACGCTGGCCATTGAAGAATTACTTCCCAAAGCCTTATCTTATCACCAAGAAAAATTTTTAATATATGGTGGTTTATTAGGTATCATCATTTTAATATTGAATCATTTATTATAATTTTCTGTTCCGTTAACAAGTAGAAAAACAAATTAAAAATTTCAATTTAAAATATCACGGTTAACATAATATTTACGTTATGAAAATATCAAAATGTGTAAAGGGGTTACTTTATGAATAATTATGAAATTCTGTTATGCTTAATTATTTTTATTGATTCATTTATTTTTTATTTTATTACTAATGATTTTGAATATATAATTGGATTTATCCTTCTTGTTGCAATATTGATTTTATTAAAAATGATTAGTTATATGGGTTGTAAGTTGTATAAAAGGTTAAAAAAATAAATAACATAGTTTGATTTTTAAATGTTACCTTTATAGGTAGCATGTTGGATAATTATAAAATAGAGTTCTTGGAAAGAGTCTGGGTGCGTACGCCAATTCCGAAACTAAGACAGAGGGGTATAGGTTCGATTCCTATTGATTATAATTATTTGACATGGTATTTATAAATAAATTTCGATGTATGAGTATATAAAAAAATAAACCTTTTGCGATACTTAATTTATTATAAAAATGTAATTTAGGTATCGTAAAGGGCTTAATTAATTATCGATGTTTTATTTTAATGTTGAAATTGCTAATAAAACAAAGAATAGAATTATACATATTGTTAAAATTTTGTGTTTTTTTGAATTAATTGTATTTTTCAATGTTGTCACCTCCTATTGATGCTTGAAAAATAAGTCCTTTATTTTAAGATTGCAAATTGGTTTTAGGCAATCTTTTTTTATGAGTATCTAATGTAGATAATAGCAAATATAAGAAGGGCTATAGCAATTTTTAACATTTCGATACTTTTTTTTCTTTTATATTCTTCAACAATAATATCTTTTATTGTTTTTAAACTTTGATTAATTTCTTCTAAACTTTGATTGTTCATTTTTTCCTCTTTCAATTTTTCATTATACTTTTTGGATAAGGATTTCTTTCATCTGTTCTATAAACTAGATAATCTATTGATGTTTTGTAAAATTCTGCTAGTTTATATATTTTGTCAAGTGGAATTGTGTTTTCACCTGTTTCATATCTGCTATATTGTGCTTGTGTTACATTTAGAATTTTTGCAACCTCACTTTGTTTATAATCTTTATCTTCTCTTATTTCTTTCAATCTATTTATATTCATTTTCCTCACCAAAGTTATTTTACAAAATATACTTATTGCGTATTGACAAGTAAACGTCACACGTATATAATTGATATATAAATGCGTTAAACGTATATAAAAGGAGTGATAAAGATGATTAATATTGTTTATGAAATGATGAATATGAGAAAAGTTAACGATTATATGAAAGAAAACGACATTGACTTAACATATGAAAACTTTATAAATGCTTATTGTGTTTACTTTTGTGATTCCGATTCCGAAATGGCAAAAGCTTTTGATATTTTAACTGGTGAAGAGGGCTACATTTATTTATATGACGGTACTTGTAAATCATATTCGGATGTAAGATATATTATTAAAAAGTTTTTATGTATGACTGATGAGGAAGTTGAGGAAGTAGTTGAGGATATGGAATTTACTATTGATTATTTAAAAGTGAAATTTATTAAAGCTTATAAAGACGCTTTAGGCTTGTATATTATCAAATTAGGCTTTAATGACTCTTCTGGTTTAGATGAAATTGAATTTTCTTTTTGTGATAAAACCGAAGCTGTAAACCTGTGTCGTGATGTTTTAAATAAGTCAATTAATCTTGTAAAAAAAGACGTATGTATTTTATAAATGATAATTATTTACACATTTTGGAGCTAGATGATAGGTTTATTAAAATTCATTTTTTAGACGGTAATTTATCATTCGCAACTTTTCATTTTAAAACAAAAGAACAAGCTTTAAAATTTTTCAATATTCTTTTGAATCAACTTCATTTAGAGAATGTTTATGTAAATAATGTTGTTTATTCGCCTAATAGAGGTTTCTGGTAATTTCTTGGCTTTAGCTTTTGTGCCATAAAACAAAAGATAGAAAAGGAGCGTAAAAAATGGAATTAAAAGTTAATTTGACAACGATAACAAAATGTTGTCCGAAAGGTAAAGAACCTTATACAAGAATCGATTATATTGCAACCGATAAGCCTTGTAAATCTGAAAAGGTAAAAGGATACATTGTACTTTATGCATTTTTGCCGATTACTGCTTTTGATAAGCTTGATGAAAAAATGGTAAACAAGGAATGCACTTTAATGGTTGAAACCGTTGAAAATCCTATGAATCCAATGAAGCCAAAGACTAAAATTACTGGTATTAAGTATAACAATGCGATTATTAATTTATTATAGTTACAATCATGATTGTTATAGATGTAGATTTGGTTATGAACCTTATAAAGATTCAATACCTTTGAAAATTGGTAGCTATAATGGTTTTGGTGAAGAATATATAGGCTATTACAATCTTAAACCCTCTAGAAATTTAAAAACTAAGATTAAATATTTTTTTCGAAGTATTCGTTTGTGGTTCAAAAAACATTTTGGTCGTAAAGTTGTTTATATTTATGTTGAAAAAAATAAAAATAAACGATATTAAAAAAATTTGCGGTGATTTTAAGTAAAAATTTATATATATTTTTATCTTATAAACTCTTTTATTCTAATATACTTAAAATTAAAAACCAGCAGCTTATAAACTGTTATCTTACTGTTTGACCGCTTTTAGTAAGACGCTCCTTTTTTATAAAAAAGGACAAAAAGAATGAAAAGGAGGTTTGTCTATGGAAGCATCTCAAGAAACTCAACCTACAACGATTGATTTTACTGCTTTCATTACAGCGCTAACAAGTTCTATTACTACAGCTCAAGTTTTAAATGTTTTAGCTTCTGTTGTTGGTGTAGGTATGGGCTTCTTCTTACTTTGGTTAGGAGTTCGTAAAGCTGTTAATGCTTTCACAAGCGCTGTTGCGGCTGGACGTATTCGTTTATAATACGTTGGAAAATTAGGAGTGATATGCGTGTTTTATCATTCCTTTTTTTCTAAAAATTTAGTGATTATGAATAATTTAGATAATTTAACTTTAGACCAATTAGAGTATTTATATGTTTTGCTACATAAATTTAATAAATTAAGTAAACCAGAAAGAAAAGCATTGCTTAAAAATTTAAGTAAGAAAATTGATGAGAAAAGAGAGGAGCAAAAAGATGAATGATGTTATGAGTAGCCTGTTAAGTTTCTTTTTAGTATTTTTAATATACAAGTTTTTTAATTGGGCTTGGAATAAAATTTTTCATAAAAATAAGTAGGTGATTTTATGGCGGTTAGTGCTTATGCTTTAAAAGAAAAGCTAGGGCCTTTAAATATTTTTAAACAACTTAAGTATCAACGTGATTTTTATAGAGAAAATCCTGATTACTTTCGACCTGATGGCCTTTGTATTTTTTGTGGGCCTCAAGGTTCTGGTAAAACTTTATCAGCTGTAAATTATGTATATAAATTGTTAAAGTTGTATCCTAATTGTAAAATTGTTACGAATTTAGAACTAACAGATTATCCTTTTGATAATGAACGAGTATTTTTATTTCAAGAAGCAAAGGATTTAACGAAGTATAAAAATGGTAAACAAGGAGTTATCTTTTTAATCGATGAGATTCAACTTTATTTTAATTCATTAGGTAGCAAAAATATTGATATGGATGTTATGACTCAAATAGCTCAACAACGTAAACAACGTATTCATATTGTTGCTACGAGTCAAGTGTTTGGCCGGATGGCCAAACAGTTACGTGAGCAATTTGATGTTGTAATTTATTGTGAAAAAAAGCTATTTGGTTTTTTACAAAAAAATAGTCTTATCGACCGAAATAGTATTGACGGTGAAGAGAGTACTGGAACGAATTTAAAAGGTACCGTCAAAAGGGTATTTAGATACTTTAAAAATCCTTTGTCGTTTAAAAGGTTTGATACTTATAAAGTTATTGAAAACAAAAATTTAAAAATTGAAAGTAAAGGTGTTGATATTTATGATAGTAAACGTTGATTACCAAGTTATTGTTAATTGCATTGCTTCTTTACTTGTTGTAGCTTTTCCAATTTATTTAGTTTTTGAAATTGCTAACAGATTAATTAATTTAATGCTTGACTTTATCGGTGGTAATAAAAAGAAAGTATTGTGATAATATGCGTAAGATTATTTATTTTTTATCCATTATGATTATATCTTTATCACTTCAAACAATTTCTGTTAGTGCATCTACTTTTAAGTTTTACGATGTACCCGATTATGTTGAGACGTTTGCTAAAAGGGAACTTTGGTTTTCGTATTCTTCATTTTTAGATTATTATGTTATAGGTCGTACTGTTCTTGAATCTGATAAACAATTACGTTTATGTTTTTTAAATGATGATGCTATTACATCTACCAATCATAAAACTGGTTCTGGTTCTTCTTTTAGTGTTAATCGTTCTTCATTTAACGGTCATTTGACCGCGCAGTGTTATATTTTTGAGCAAGATTCATTAGGTATTTATTCTACTTATAAAAGCACGTCTGGTTGGTCTAATTTGAGTTTTAATGGTTCATACGTAACAAATTATCACGATAAAAAAGTTAATGATAATTCATCAAACGATACAAACGCTTCAACAAATGGTTTAACATTAGATGAATTAAAACCATATTTTTTAATGATTACTATAGCTATTTTATTAATATTTTTAGCTATTGAGTTTAAAAGAAGGAGGTAGAGTATGAAAAGAATATTAGAAACGATTTTTATATTTGCAACATTGAGTGTCGTAACTTTATTTTTTGATATTACTCATGTTAATGCTTTAACTCCTGTTCAGATAAGACCTAAATATCTTTATTATAGGTTTAATAATTCTGATACTTATCAAAACTTTAATTATTCTAACCTTGATTATTTGAAACTTGATTATTTAAATGATAAAAAAATAAGTAATTTGTATCCAAATTTTACAGGTTATCGTATTCCTGTTTATGTAAAAGCAAATGAGTTAACAGATTATTATTTAACAACAAATTCTTATCGTTTTTCTTATGAAAATTTTTTTAATCAAGGAATACTTTCAAATGATAATAATTTTTATACTTTATATTTTAGAATGTATGCTTCAGCAAAAAATAATGAAATACAAGCCGGTATTTTTGAAAGCTATCAAATTTTTAATAGATTACATTTTAGTGTGCAATCGAGGTTTGGTGATGCAAATAACGAAACATATAAGCCATATGATTGTTTAACAACAAGCTCCAATTCTGATTTTCCGAGTGCTGTGATTAGTTGTCGTGTTCCTAAAAAATATATTGAATTCTTTAGTTTGTTTGTTGATTTAGATAATAAAGCATATGCTCAAACGGATTCTGCAACGGATTATATTGAAAATATATATTATTTATATCTTTCATCAGATATTAATTATGAAAGTGATAACTTAGGTCTTTTAAATGTAACAAGTTCGGTTAGTGGTTCGGATATCACATTAAATTTTAATGCTACAGATGAGGATAACGTTGTTGGATATTATTATACATTGGGTAGCTATGATTATGTTTATACGACTGAGAAATCTGTAACGCTAACCGGTTTTAGTAATGGTTCTTATTCTGGTACAGCAAAAGCCGTTTATAAAGACGGTTCAAATACACCTCTTTCAACTTTTAATGTTGATGTTAAAACATCTTTGTTACCGGTTTTACGTTATATTGTTTCTTATAATGATAGTAATATTTATGTCGATTTACGTGATAGTTATGCCATGTCTGGTAAAATTGAAAAATACTATTTGAAACTTGACGATGGTTCTTGGATTGATATTCCAACGAATCATTATACGTTTAGTAATGTTAATTTTGGTAAACATACTTTATATTTTAGAATTGTTGATTCAAATGGTAATGTTGCTAAGGCAACTTATAATTTTACTTCAAAGTCTTCGAATGAGGTTGTTGCAGACACAATTTCTAACTTTTTTGATTCTTTTAAAAAAAGTACAGAGGATTTTTGGTCTAATTTTCGCAATATGTTGAGGTCTTTGTTTGTTCCTTCAAAAGAGGACCTTTCGAACTGGTTTAAAGGCGTGAATGAGAGTTTAACTAATCAATTTGGCTTTTTAAGTTATCCTTTTACTTGGATAATTACATTTTTAGAAAGATTTACCGAGTTGACGGATACTGGTTCTTATGTGATTTCGTGGCCTGATTTTAAAGTTGCTAATTTTGACGGAACAATCATTTCGGCCGGCTCGTTTGATTTAGCTAGTTTGTTAAATGATAGTAATATTAAAAATATGCATGATATTTATTTGATGTGTGTAGATGCTTTGCTGATGTTAAGTTTTTTTAATTATTGTTCTAATATTTATAATCGTGTTTTTGGTAATAATGATACGTTTGAAACGGATATTTTATCAGCTAGTCAAAATTATACAATTGATGATAATAATCAAGTTCATCAATCTGTTACAGCCCATAAAACTCATCGTGAATATAGAAATCGAAAGAAGGTTTGATAGTGATGGTTACAACTTTTATATTAGATTTAGCTAAATTATTAGTTGATTTGATTTTTGCTGTGTTGCCAAGTTTACCTCAACTAGATGTTTCAATTTTAACAAGTCTTAACGGTTTTGTTAATCTTATTTTTGATCATTTGGATTTATTAGGTTTTTTTGTTCGTATTTCGACGATTAAAACGCTAGTTCCTTTAGTAATTTTAGCCGCGAATTTTGATCATATTTATCATTTTTCGATGTGGATTATTCGAAAATTGCCAATTAATGCAAGCTAGTTTTTATATACAACAAAATAGCAATCTTTATGATTTTTTAAGCTGGTTATTAATTTAATAGAACTTAATCCATTTTTTAAAAACTTATTTGAAAGAAATTCGTATCTTTGTCAAGGTTTTGCTGCTTCGTTGATATTCTGCTTGATAACTGCAATAGCCTTGACGAAGTGGAAGCAAGTATAATTTTTTAACATTAAAAAGAGTATCTATCTTGTTACAAAAAGCAATATCAAAAAAATTTTAATGAACTGTTTTTATAATTATCTCTTTTTGATGTTATAATCGTGCTTTCGCACCTAACCAGCTAAAAAATTAAATTATTTAAT
Organism: uncultured Bacilli bacterium; assembly: GCA_934098555.1. Lineage (GTDB taxonomy): Bacteria > Bacillota_I > Bacilli_A > RF39 > UBA660 > Ventrenecus. The sequence continues at coordinate 19,110 of CAKOOQ010000002.1, read as the reverse complement.
ATATAAGTAATTTAATAATATAAATATTATAATATAAAAGATTATAAATTATAGATTGCTATACTACGACTAATAGCAATCTGTGTGTCATGTGTCAAAGGTCTATTAAGTACGATAAATAAAGGCTTTTTTCTGACACATACCATTGTGTCAATTTAAAAAAATTTGTGTCAAAATAGGGGAGGGTGATAGTTTGGCTATTGAAAAGTTTAGAGATAGAAAGTTTTGCTTGTTACTTTATCCAAATGAGGACGAAAGCCATAAAGAAGCAATTGAGATTGTAAAACGTTCATACGATTATGCTTCGATTAATCATGATAGTGATTTAGATGAAGATGGAAATCTAAAAAAAGTTCATACACATGTTGTTATCCGTTTTAATAATCCAGTATGGAATTCGGCTTTAGCTAAAGATTTAGGTATTGAAATTAATTATATACAAAAATGTCGAAGTTTAGAACGTAGTTTACTTTATTTGATTCATTATAATGAACCTGATAAGTATCAATATGACGTTAGAAATGTGCAGGGTAGTCTCAAACAAAAGTTAAAAAATTATATTAAAAATTCCGGTAAAGATGAGAGTGAAAAGGTTTTAGAATTGTTGGATTACATTGATAGTTTTGTTGGTTACTTAGATGAACAAGATTTTGTTAGGTATGTGGCTTTAAATGGTTTGTATGATATTTATAGACGTTCGACTGTGACATTTATAAGGGCTTTGCAAAAACATAATGAGCCGTATGAAAGGGTAATGTCTTACTATGATGTATAAAGGTTTATCTGAAAATGAAAAGAAGTTTGTAAAAGAAGTTAGTTCTTGTAATAATTTAACTTATTTAAAAAATCGATATGATTTGTTAGTATGCGCTTATAATTTTTGTAAGGTTTATGGTCATCATGAATATTACAAACGCTATGCAATGTTGTCGTGTTATTCTATGAAAGAACTTATGTTTTATAAAGAATTAATAAAACAACGTATCGAACTTTTAGAAATCTATAAAAAAAGAGAACAAGAGCAGTATAGCGAACTGCATTTAATTTAAAATATCACGGTTAACATAATATATATTATGCAACTTTTATATTTATTAGATTATAATAAAAATAATAGAAATTTTAGCATATTTTATCGTATTAATAATATGCTGAATACAATTATATATTGTATATCATATAACATATTATAAAATTTCTTGTTTGTTAAAATAATATTTAAACTTTTTTGATAAAAATATGATTTTTGACAAGCATCTCATTTGCATCGAAATTTTAAAAGATGAACAATCCATCATCTCGTTGCAAGTTTTAAAATAAAAATATCTATAAAAATAGATATTATTCGTCAGCATTCATAATTGAACCACGTGATTCAATTTCGGCAATTTTTTCTATAATTTCTGAGGCATTAGATTCATTCATCTCTGTATAGCCTAATTCCTTTAAAGCTTGTGTTCTCAAAGTAAATAATTGTTGGGTACGACTTAATTTTTCTTCATTTTGTTTTTCTATCTCTTGAACAAACCGTTTATGCGATAGGGCAAGTTTGCTACGTGAGGCTCCCCCATTGTTATAAAGCGTTAGGGCAGAGTACAAAATTCCTTCAAAGATAAATTGTCTATCTTCATTAAACTTAAATTCTTCCGGATTTGTGAATCCCGTAGCCTTTGACATATATCCAAAAATATATTTTATTTCAGGAACATTGTCCATAGATTGAAGCATATGATAAAGGTATAAAAAGGCATAATAATTTTCTTGTTTTTTCTTATCATCCCCTAACCTTTCTCTTAGTAAATTTAAAATGTTGGTGATAAGAATTTGAGATTCTTTATTTAAATTCTTTAAGTCAAAATAGTTAGAAATATTGGTAGTTCCTTTAACACCGGTATTTAATCTATTTTCAACACTCATAAGATAATCGGTTGTTACTTTTATGGAATCAATAGATTGATTTTTATCATCATTAATATCTAGTAAACGGTAAAGCAAAATTTTCTTTTCTTTAGGCCATTTATTAATGTCATCAAGTTCAAGATAATTATAAACCATCTGTCTTGATACACCTAAATATTTAGCCAATCGCACTTTGGAAATTCCTAATTCTTGTAATAATTCGTTTAATCTGTTCATTATCTTTGCCTACTCTCTTTATTTATATTTTACAACTCAATTATAAAGCACTAGACACTTTTGTGTCAAGTAAAAGTAAACAAAGAAAATCAAAACGCCCTATACTTACCACTCCTTTTTTGCTGGTAGTGGAGAATTAGTTTTATTATCGTTTATAACACTCTGATTAGCGTCGTCCACTATATAAAAAGTGTATAGTGGATTAGGTCTATTACTTTCAAAAAATATATAGTTAAAGAAAAAATGACCTTTTTCATCTCTTAACTTAGTTATTTCTAAATAACCATTTTCTTTTAAATTATCAAGCATTACTTTAATAGCTCTATAATTTGCTTTTTGATGTGTAAGACTAATTAAACCTTTGATAGTTATATTAAAGTCTGATGGTAATGATAGTATTATAGTTAATAATCCTATACTATCTACTCTAAGATTTTTATTCTTTAAATATTCATTATTAACAATTGTATAGTTTTTATCTTTTACTACTCTGAATATATTAGCCATACTATCAACCTTACCTTATAATGTACGATTAAATATTATAACTTGTTTTTTCAAATAAAGTAACCAGCTTGATAATTATTAATATAACTTTTAATTGTAAGTCTGTAAGCAAAATAAAGGAAGTTCCCACATTTAATCTAGCATATTTCAGATTAACGAAAACTTTTTTATTAATAAAACATATTATATTTATTTAAAGTGTTCCATATTTTAAATAAATACTATTTATTCTGTTAAATTCACTAAAAATCTTTCCGATTGAATAACATAGTCATCCTTTATTACATAACAATCAATATAATGATGACCTGGAAAAGATATATTTTCATATCTTGTATTTCCATTTATATCAATATAGTTAAAATTATAAGCAGTATTAGAATAAACTATATTTCCACGTAATGAATTATTCTCTACAGCCTTTTTTCCATTATTTCTAATTTTCCATAATATTGTATACTGTCCTGAAATCATCGGATGAGCTGTAAATATTAGTCGCTCATCTTTATACCTAGAAACACTTAAAGGCATATTAGATTCATAATTTCTAATAGTTCTACCATCAGTACTTCCTTCTTTAGATGATAATTGGCATTTAATCAAATTATTAGTGTTATTATCTCTTAAAATATCAAAATAGGTATTTATATATTCTTCATTATCTTCACATTGTATTATTTTTAATTCAAAATCATCAGAAAAATATTCTTCACCAAAGAAATAATTCCAAGCCTCGTATATTTCTACGCTTGTACTATTAATTGTTAAATTGTTAACTTTTGTAATCCTATTTTCTAACCTATTATGTAAATTCTTTAATTTTTGCACATCTTTTTGTTTTACAATTAGATTCTTACTTAAATTAACAGGATTATATACACTCTTATCATATCTTAATCTTTTAACAATACTATTTACAATATTCTTTAATAAAACATCGTATGATAATGATAAGTCTTCTTTTTTTATAGCTTCATCTACTAAAACACTTATTATTAAACCGCCCGGCATTATCCAATCACTATCTTGCTTACAAAAAAATTTTAAGAACTTAGTCATCATTTGCAATCTATTATTATACTTTTGATTTTGATTATTAAACCACCAAGAAATAGCCTTAGGATTTCTTTCATCCCAACTTGTTGTTCCACAATGATAATATTTTTTATCTTTCTTACCATAAAGTGCAAAATCCAAATGATAACCTTCTTCATATTCAATTGTAATACTATTACCATTTGGGTCTGGGTTGTTTTTCATGTTATAACATTTCTTCTTCAAAGATTCCGATATTATTTTTTTAGCACTCAATGTACCATCTGGTAAAGCAGATTTATCCATAATAACACCTATATCAATATCATAATTCTTTTCATCTGCTGATACTGCAGTACCCATAGCAATGCTACCTTGAAGTACAAACTCATCTATTTTGTATTCCGTAGAATTTTCTATGTTATACTCTTCTAATCCCTCTTTTAATCTTCTAATATTTAAATCTTTCTTCTCTTTAAGTTCTTCGACTTTTTCTAAAGGTAGAATTACATTGTTTATATAAAATGTATTTAACATTTGTGAAAAATCAACTTTTTTCAAATCTTCTAATTTTATTGCCATTTTATACCTTCTTTAAGTCAATATATTTTTCTTTATTTTTTCCATTTAGAGCTATTCCCCACTCATAAGGAACGCAAGAATCGTTTTGATAATGACAAATAATAACTTCTTTTGCCATCCTATCGTTTAGTTGTTTACCAATTTCGAATGGTAAGGGTGATTGAGTTGCAAAGACTATATAAATTCTTTTTATTTCTTTTAAAGCACTAATTTCATTTATTTGTTCAATTATTTTATTGCAATAATTAAACAGTTGCTTCTTCGAATAAATTGAGTTTTGATGTGGATTTGAAATGTAAGTATTATAGTGTAAACAATCTCCAAATTGTGCTATTTGATGCTTTTTAATATTTGCTGTGGTGCTAACCGATATCAACGCGTATTCATTAGAACTATCTTTATTTGTAATTTCCAGTTTTAATCTAGGAAAAAATATTGAGTTATTTATTTTTTTTACATTCGAACTTTTATTTAAATATTCATAATAATTATTTATTTTTATTTTGGAAAAGTGTCTCCCAATAATTGAAACTAATGGTATAGGAGCTATTGCAGTGTAAGATAAGCCAGAAGCTAAATATTTGTAAACACAATTATCAGAATCATTAAGTACTTTTTTCAAATACTTATTTTTGTCTTTATCTTTTACATTAAACCAATTTCTTACATCAATTGTCTCAACGTTCTTATTATTTCTTTCCCAATATTCATTATTGCCGAATCCAACTATGTTAATTATTCTATCTCTATCATTATATTTAATATAAGTAATTAAACAAATAATAAATAATAAAAAACCCAAACCACTACAATAAATAGGATTTATTTCAACTGTATCTAAATCAAATAATTTCTCTACTATTGAAATTATTAATTCTTTCACATCTGGAATTAAAACAGACATCATTGATATTCCAATTGTCATCCCTGATTTTAGTATTTTTTGCATAACATTTCTCCTAACAAAAAAAGATACTATAATAATAGTATCAATCGCTATTATAAGGATAGCACTTTTTAGAGTATCTGTCTGCTATTCTTATTAAATTTATTAAAAATACTTATGGTCTGTTAAAAGTTTTGCTTACAACAATACAAAACAAAATATAAATAATTAAAAACGCACAAACCATTATCCAAATATTACTTATTATTTTACTTAGAAACGTAATTAATAAAGTTAGTATTATATAGCTAAATAAATATCCAATACTTCCTTCTGCTGGCTCATTAATACCTCTTGTATATGCCATTCCAGTTAGCCAAAATGATAACTTATGTAAAATTATTCCACCTATTATTATATTGAATAAATCAGCGTATACTTCTTGACTAAATAAATTTATATATGGATTTGGCAATAAGAATTGTCTTATTAGTGCACTTATTATACTTATAAACTTATACATTAAAACACCCCCAAAATAACTAAATAATATTATAACATATTATTATAGTTCAAAAACTTAATTTCGCCTAATTTTCGCCGAGTCACTTTTTAATATGGTATTAAATCTTCGCAAAGCTTTTATTTTACTACAAAAAATGAGAGAGATACAAATTCATCTCTCTCTTCAGTGGGAAAAATAATCTTCCCTTTCATACGGAATATTTAATGTATCTAAGATATCATATCAATAAAAAAGAAACTTTAAAATTGCCATGTTGGTCTCTTAATTATTCAAATACCATATTTTTTCATCATTTTTGTAGATTTCTTTAATAATGCCACTTCCAAAGCAAACATCACCGTCATAGAAAACACAAAATTGACCAGGTGTTACGGCTTTAACGCCTTCTTTATAAATGACTTTAGCCATTTTATTAGGTAAAATTTCAAGTTCTATGGGATAATCTTCCCCGCGGTAACGAAATTTGGCTTGACACTTCTTTGGCGGATTATCGATGGTTAAGTTGACATCTTCTAAAAGACAACTATCACTAATTAAGTAACTAGAATCATCACCAAAAGCCACATAAAGTTCATTTTTAGAAACGTTTTTGCCACAGACGTAATGACGTTCTTGAAATCCCGAAAGACCTACATTTCTTCTTTGACCAATAGTATAATTCATAAGACCTGTGTGTCTTCCTATCACTTCTTTTGTTTCCACATTCACAACATTTCCAGGATTAGGTTTTAAATAATTGCGAATAAACTCTTGATAATTTCTTTCACCAATAAAGCAAATTCCTGTCGAATCTTTTTTAGCTGCCACGTTTAGACCACATTCACTGGCTATTTTTCTTACTTCCTCTTTATGTAAATCTCCAACGGGAAACAAAACATCTTCTAATTGTTCTTTACTTAATTGGGCAAGGAAATAAGTTTGATCTTTGTTTTCGTCCACACCCTTTAAAAGGAAACCATCTTTTAATCGGACATAATGCCCCGTGGCCATAAAGTCACCACCCAGTTTTTTGGCTTCTTTTTTAAAGACATCAAACTTAATATACTTATTACAAAGTAAATCAGGATTAGGGGTTCTTCCTTTTTTTAATTCGTTTAAAAAATAAGTAAAAACATTATCCCAATATTCTTTAATAAAGTCCACACGATGAAGAGGAATGCCAAGTATTTCACATGTTTTTAAAGCATCATTATAATCTTGTTCTTGAGGACAAATATTATTATTTAAAGTTGGATTCCCTAAAATATCATTATTAAGACCTGCGTCCCAATTGCGCATAAAAAGACCCTCTACTTCATAGCCTTGCTTTTTTAATAAATAAGCACTAACCGCGGAATCAACTCCCCCACTCATTCCCACAATTACTTTTTTTGCCATAAGTCTCGACCTCTTTTTCTATGGCTTATTTTATCATACTTCTAAAAGAAAAGCAAAAACGTTTAATAAAGGTTTGCTAAAGAGAAAAAGCAAAAAATCATAAAATACCATAGCTAAAATTAAAATACCACAGCTTTTTGTCATCAAAACAAGGTAATTGGTTGGATCTGTTTTATAAAGAATCTTTCCTATCATTTTACGAGCAATATTAAAACATTTAATAAAAAAGAAAAAGAGAATGATAAGGTAAAATAATTGGGTAAAGATAAAGAAAATAAAGGCATAAACACCACCTTTAAAAGACAATGTTAGGCTAAACAAGCCAATTAAAAAACCAAGAGTCATGCCTTCATAAAAAATAAGACTACAAAGTAAGGCTAAGCCAACCACAAAAAACGAAAAAAGAAAACTAATAACGAGAAAGAAAAAATGAATATAAAGATAATTTAAATGCAAATTATTTCTATTGCTTATAAAGTAATAAAGACTATCTTTTAAAGAATCAATATGTTTCACACTCAAATATAGTCCGATGATAAAACCAATCAAAAGAAGAACACTCATAAATAAAAAAAGATACTTTTTCCGATTTAAAAACTTTTTTAGAAGTGTCATAATTTCACCTGTTAAATCGTATGTCAAAAATAAATTTTTATGTACTTTTTCTAAGGTTTATGTTAAAGTTATAATGAACTTTTAAGTTAGAAGGTGAACAAAATGAGTAAAAAAACAAGACAAATTGTAACATGGATAACCTTGATTATTATGGTTTTAGGTATTGCAGGCAGTATTATTGCTTATGCTATTTCATAAATGGTAACCCAGTTATTACCATTTTTTTTATGTCTTATTAAAACATAATAAGAGTGAGGTGATAAGCGTGAAAAAATTTTCTTTAAATATCTTTTTTTTCTTCTTGCTTTTATGCCCTACTCTTGTTTTGGCTTATTCTAATGAAGTTATTTTAGGTGGAGAAAATATTGGTATTCAAATAAAAACGCCTGGTATCTTAGTGGTTGGCTTTTATAAAGTCGATGGAGCGTATTTAAAAGGGTCTCCTGAAATAAAAGTCGGCGATTATATTTTAAAGGTTGGCAAAACCGAAATAGATTCTGTAAATACATTAAGTGACGCTATTTTAGAAAATGTCTCCAATGAAAAAGTTGCCCTTACTATTAAAAGAGAGGAAAAAACGTTTGATATTACCATGCCTCTTAAAAGGGTGGATAATGTTTATAAAACAGGACTTTATGTGAAAGATAACATTACAGGACTTGGTACCCTTACCTATGTAGATCCAGTCACAAAGATTTATGGTGCTTTGGGACATGAAATTTTAGAAAGTAATAGTTTAAAACTTGTGGAAGTAAAAACGGGTCTTATTTTTGAAAGCCCTGTGACAAGCATTCGTAAGAGTACTCGCGGTAATGCTGGAGAAAAAAATGGTGAATTTCATTTTAATAAAGTTTATGGGCCTTTAAATAATAACACCCGACATGGCATTTATGGCTTTTATAAAGAAAAATTAAATACTAAAACTATTCCTGTCGCCCAAAAAGAAGAAATTAAAATTGGTTTAGCTGAGATTTACACAGTTTTAAGAGGTCAAGAAAAGAAAAGTTATAAAATTGATATTACAAGTATTCAAGAGTATAACGATGTTAAAAATATTTCCTTTGTTGTCACGGATAAAGACTTGTTAGATACTGCTGGGGGGATTGTCCAAGGTATGAGTGGTTCTCCTATTGTTCAAAATGGAAAAATAATCGGGGCGGTTACACATGTTATCACAGATAACCCTGCGACAGGTTATGCCATTTTTATTACGACAATGTTAGAAACGGGAGATGCTCTTTTGAAAAAAGAATAAGATTTCGCTCTTATTCTTTTTAATATTGCTTACCAAAATAAATTTTATATTTGGCTGGTTTACCACAGTAAGCACAAACCCCATCTTTGATTTCTTCTTTAATGCAACGGCTTTTAAGCCCTGTTTCTTCTTTGATGGTGTCTTCACATGAAGTCTCACCACACCAAGGCATCAAAATGAAACCAGGCTTATTTTGGGCGGTATTTTGAAATTCTTCTTTGGTTTTTACTTCATAAATCATACTGTCACGTCTTTTTAAGGCCCTTTCATACATATCTTTTTGAATCTCTTTTAAAAGGCTTTGCAAACGGGAAGAAAAGGAAGAAAGAGAGATACTTTCTTTTTCTAAAGTATCACGTCTAACCAGTGTGACCTCATTTTTTTCTAAATCTCTTTTACCTACTTCAACTCTTACAGGTATCCCTTTAACCTCGGCATCCGCAAACTTAAAGCCTGGAGATTTTTCAGAAGTATCAATTTTATAGGTAACATCTAAAGGAAGTTCTTGAGTAAGCTTTTGAATAGATTCTAAGACTTCTTTGTCTTTTCCGATAGGAATAAAAACGACTTTAGTTGGAGCAATATTAGGAGGAAGAACCAAACCATGATTATCGCCATGCGTCATAATAAGGGCACCAATCATTCTTGTTGTAACCCCCCAGCTTGTTTGATAAGGCGTTTTAAGAGTATTATCCGTATCTAAAAATTGAATACCAAAAGCCTTAGCAAAATGTTGGCCAAAATAATGACTGGTACCGTTTTGAAGAGCCACACCATCATACATCATAGCTTCGATAGTATACGTTTCTTCAGCACCAGCAAATTTTTCTTTTTCTGTTTTGCGTCCCGTGATAACTGGAAGAGCTAAAACATTTCTTTGGAAGTCTTCATAAACCTTAAACATTCTTAATGTCTCCGCATGAGCCTCTTCTTTAGTTTGATGAAGCGTATGACCTTCTTGCCAAAGAATCTCACGGCTTCTTAAAAAGGGACGTGTCGTTTTTTCCCAACGAACAATGGTGCACCACTGATTGTATAAAAGAGGTAAATCCCGATACGACTTTACAATGTTTTTAAAGTGATCACAAAATAAAACTTCACTGGTTGGTCTAACACACATTCTTTCTTCTAATTTATTTTCCCCACCATAGGTAACCCAAGCAACTTCTGGTGCAAACCCTTTAACATGTTCCTTTTCTACATTTAATAAAGATTCGGGAATAAACATTGGCATTTGCACATTTTGATGTCCTAATCTTTTAAATTCCTTATCTAAAATACTTTGCATATTTTCCCAAATAGCATAACCATAGGGTCTAATAATCATACTTCCCTTGACACTGGAATAATTAACAAGATCAGCTTCTCTTAAAACATCGTTATACCAAGATGCAAAATCGGTATCTCGATCAGTTATCTTCGTTACTAGCTTTGTCATTTATATCCTCTTCTTTCATCAAAAAGTCTTGTACTTCTCCATTTTCACCGATGATTTTGTTAACTTGCTCCGTAGCATTATCTAATTTTTCTTGACAAATTTTCACCAAATTCATCGCATCGGTATATTTACTTATGGCATCTTCTAGGGGAATATTGCCATTTTCTAAATCTTTAATAATAACTTCTAAATTATTTAAAGCTGTTTCAAACGTCATTTCTTTCATATTGAATCTCCTCTACTTTCACTTTTAATGTCCCCTTACTCAAAGTGACATCTAACGTATCCTCTATTTTAATATTTTGGGTTGTCTTAATAATCTTATTATCTTTTTTCACAATAGCATAGCCTTGTTCTAAAATATTCAAAGGATTTAAAAGTTTTAAATTTAAAATTGTATAATAAAGTGTTTTACTTTTATCAGAAAGATAACTTTTTATTTCTTTTTGTAAACGTCCTTGGGCATTTTTTAAGTTTTCATAGGCTTTTTGATAAAGTATAGTTGGATTATTAAGAACATAATGGTTTTTATACTTAGCAAGTTCATTTTGTTTATGACTTAAATAATATTGATAATTTTTTTGTAAATTATCGGTCAAATTATCTAAATGTTGCATCTTCATTTCGTAAAGCATCTGAGGATTTTTTAAAACATAATGATTTTTTAGGGTATTAAAATTATGTTTAGCACTTTCTAACTGGGTCAAAAACAAATGATTAATTTCTTCTTCTTTTTGTTTAAAAAGCGTTTTTACTTCTTCTTTTGTTGGCACGGCCATCTCGGCAGCTCCTGTCGGGGTTGGAGCTCTTTTATCCGCAACATAATCAGCAATGGTAAAATCGACTTCGTGACCAACCGCACTGATAATGGGTATTTTAGAAGCAAAGATTGCCCGTGCGACAACTTCCTCATTAAAAGCCCACAAATCTTCGATAGAGCCTCCTCCGCGCCCGACAATTAAAACATCTAAACGATATCGGTTAGCTTCATAAATATTTTGAGCAATAGAAGAGGCCGCCGAAAAGCCTTGTACTAAAGAAGGAAAAAGAAGGGTCTTAGCATAGGGAAATCTTCTTTTTAAAGTACTTAAAATATCTTTAATGGCCGCTCCTGTCGGTGCGGTAATAATACCTATACGCATAGGAAATTTAGGAATTTCTTTTTTGTATTTAGCATCAAAAAGACCTTCACTGGCTAGTTTTCTTTTGAGTTTTTCAAACTCTATATATAAATTTCCTAAACCATCGGGTTCCATTTTTTCAATATAAATTTGATAATTACCACCAGCTGGGTAAACAGCAACTCTTCCCTCTACAAGAACATTCATACCATCTTCCGGTTTGAAATTTAAAAGACTAGCCGCACTTTTAAACATAATGGCACTAATTCTTGAGGAATCATCTTTTAAAGTCAAATATAAATGTCCAGAAGAATGGTGTTTAAAATTACTGATTTCACCTTTTAAATAGACTTTTTTTAAATAAAGATTGGTATCAAAAAGATTTTTAATGTAATTATTGATTTGAACGATACTTAAATACTTTTCTGTCATACCAAACTCCTTTTAAACTTCTTTAATATATTTATCTAAAGACGCATTTATCATATTGGCGAGTTCTTTATCCGTATATACTTTAGCAAGTTCTACAGCTTCATTTATCACAACAATAGAAGGCGTATCCATATATTTTAACTCGTAAAATGCCATTCTTAAAATATTAGCTCCCGTTTTATCTAAACGATTGATTTTCCAATTTGTTAAATATGTATTACATAATGTATCTATCTCTTCTAAATGCTCTGTAACGCCTTTAACAACTTGACTTACAAAGTTATTTTCGATTTCTAAATTTTCTTTAATGACTTCATCGATATCAATAGACAACTTATTTTGCCTTAAAATATCTATTTGATATAAACAAGTCATACAAACTTTACGTGCTTCACTTCGATTAAGCATCTAAATCACCTTCATTCCTAAATATTTTACCAAAAAAAGGCCCAAGATACTAGCTAAAAATGGGTTTATGTAAGGAAATTTCAAAATGTCAACATTATGTAAAGAAATAAGGATTTTCTCTTTGGAAAAGATTTTTTTAGATATAATAGATTCTCAAAGAGGAATGATTATGAATAAAATTGAAATAAGTACCCCAGATTTACAAAAATTAAAAATAATTGGTCAAGGTAGCGAAGGAACCATTTATGAATATAGTCAAAATGAACTTTTAAAAATTTACCATTCCTACTATGATTGCATGCAAATGGATATTAAAAACGCAACGTTTGATGAAGACGGGGTTAACGTTACGCCTATTAAAAATTTTAAAAACAAAAGCATTCATCATAATACTATCCAATATTTTGACGAAGAAGGTGTACGCTTATCGAGAAAAGAATCCATATCTCGGGCAATTGCCGCTCAAAAAGATATTCATTTAACACGTTTGCCGCAAAGTGCCGTTTATGTGGATGGAAAGTTAAAAGGATGTTCTTTATATTATCACCGTCATACAACCAATATTTATACTGTCATGAATATTCCTTTGTATCGTTTACGCCTAAAAATTATCAAGAAAATTTTGGAAGAGGTTAAAGAACTTACCAGTCATCACATTTATCATATTGATTTATGTCAACATCCTACTTTGGAAAGTAAAAATACCAATATTTTGTTAACCCCTTTTCTAGAGCCTCAAATTATTGATATTGATGGACATTCAGCGATTTATTCAGCAACCGCGAATGAAGATTATAAAAGAATTACGGAATTTTCTTTAGGTGTTTTAATTATTGAACTGTTATCACGGGAGTATATTACCGAATTTTTAGCCAATCCTGAAGATGAAGAACTTTGTTATACCTTATCAGACAGGATACCTGAGTCTCTTATTACCGATTTTTTAAAAGAGGAATTAACTCTCGAAAGAATGGCAAAATATCTCTAAAAAAAATAGCCTCTCAGCTATTTTTTGAAGACTCTTTTTGTCTCATTTTCTAAAGCAAAATAAGATAAACACCATTGATAACAAGGAATTGTTTTAATAAGTTCGATATTTTCTTTTAAATAAGAGATATCGCGAAGCAAAATAGCTCGATTTATTTGCCAATAAATATGTTTTCTTTCTTCATAGATGCTTAATATTTCTTTATCTGTTTTACCTTCACATGCAATGTAAAAGATATCTGGTTCATAAATGGCTCTTTCTCTTAAGGAAGAAGCTTTTTCATCATACCCAACAATTGCCTCTATTATCATAATATTTTGAGGATTAAATTCACTGGCGATTTTTTTTATAATCGGAATATCTTTAATTTGGCGATTACTGGTTAAAGGTAATGATAACACTTTTTTTAAGTTTTTCATATTTTTACCACAAAGATAATAAAGCTCAACAAAGGCATTCATTGCCGTTTCATAGGAACTGGCATTTAATATTTTTAAAATTACTTTTTGAACTTCCAAACTATTTTTATTTTTATTATATTGATTTAAAAAGCCATAGGAATCCATATGGCAAATCTTAACATCATCCATTCTTATCACCTTTCTTTATTCTATGTGACTACTTTTCTTTTAATTCTTCTTTTAATTCGTAAATAAAATTGATAGCTTCCAAAGGCGTCATATGTAAGATATCCACTTTCTTTAATTTTTCTCTAATAGAATCTTCTTTTTCCTCTGGAAATTCCATTACGAATTGAATTTGTTCTTCATTTTTTTTCTTTTTGTTTTGCTTTTCGTGTTGAGCTAAAATTTCTTTGGCATCGTTAATAATTTGATCTGGAAGACCCGCTAATTTAGCTACATGAATACCATAACTTTTATCTACCGCGCCATTTTTAATTTTATGTAAAAAAATAAGATTTCCATTTTCTTCCACAGCACTAACATGCACATTTTTAATAGAAGGTATTTTACTCTCTAAAGAAGTTAATTCATGATAATGGGTCGAAAAAAGCGTTTTACAACGAATATGGGTAGCCACATAAGACAAGATGCTTTCAGCTAAACTCATCCCATCATAAGTTGCCGTTCCTCTTCCCAATTCGTCAAATAATATAAGACTATCCTCCGTCGCGTTACAAATGGCGTTTTTAGCTTCATTCATTTCCACCATAAAAGTAGATTCCCCACTTACTAAATCATCACTTGCCCCAATTCGGGTAAATATTTTATCAACAATGGGTAAGTTAGCTGATGAAGCAGGAACAAAAGATCCCATCTGGGCCATGATTAAAATAATCGCTAATTGCCGCATATAAGTAGATTTACCACTCATGTTTGGTCCCGTAATCAAAAGGGTATTAATAGATTCATCCATTACACAATCATTTGCTACATACTCTTTATTACTTACTTTTTCAATCACAGGGTGACGGCCATTTTTAATTTCAATTTTATGATTTTCGTTCAATGTAGGTCTTACCAAATGTAATTCTTCGGCATCCACCGATAAAGCTGTAATCGCATCTAATTCGGCGATTAAATTAGCTGTATCGGTAAGACTTAAGATTTGCTTTTTAATCGTTTCTTTAATATCACAAAACAAACGATATTCCAAATCAATAATTTTTTCTTCGGCATTTAAAATCAATGCTTCTTTTTCTTTTAACTCGGGACTAATGTAACGTTCGCAACCCGTAAGAGTTTGTCTTCTTTCCCAATGAAGACTTTCGGGAACATTATTTATTTGTCCTTTGGTAATTTCAATATAATAACCGAAGACCTTATTAAAACCTACTTTTAAATTTTTAATACCCGTTTCTTCTTTTAAATTATTTTCAATACCTGCGATAAACTCTTTGCCACCACTACGAATTTGTTTTAATTCATCTAACTCTTTGTTATACCCTTCTTTAATCAAATATCCTTCTTTAACTGTAACAGGAGGATCTTCGTAAATAGCTTCCTCTAAAAGATTATAAAGATCTTCATGGGTAGTTATATTAATATTAAAATGAAGATTATGAACAATTTCTTTTATTTTAGGTAGTTCTTTTAAACTTTGTTTTAACTGTAATAAGTCCCTAGCATTTAAAGAACCACATGAAACCTTACCACAAAGTCTTTCAATATCATAAATATGATATAAAGCACTTCTTAGCTCGTCTTTTAAGATAAATTCTTGATTTAAAATTTCAATCTTATCATAACGTTCTTCAATCAAATCTTTCTTTTTTAAAGGATTCATAAGCCAAAATTTTAGCTTTCGTGACCCCATACTTGTTTTTGTTTTATCTAAAAGCCAAATTAAAGAATAAGTTCTTTCTTTTAGGCGAAGCGTTTCAACAAGTTCCAAATTACGAACGGTATGAACATCCATCATTAAATAATCATCAGGAATTACAACCTCAGCCGGTTTAAAATGAGAAAGGTCTTTTAATTCCTTAACAACTAAATAATGCATTAAATGTTTAATTGCTTCGATGTAATGAGGTTCCTCAAGAGAAGCATACACACATTCGTATCCGTTATTTAAAAGTTCATCATCATAAGAAAGCTCCATGCCATAGCTTCCTTTTAAAGCCGATTGAAGTTCATAGTCTAAATCTCTTTTTACAACCACCTCTAAAATATCAAGATTTAAAATGGTACTTAAAAGTTTATCTTTTTGATGAGGTAAGATAGAAACATATATACTACCTGTTGATATATCGGCATAACAAAGGGTATAAATATAAGAAAAGTCAAGAATACTCGCGATATAATGATTGTTATGTTCATTTAAAAGTTCTAAATCAACAACCGTACCTTTACTGATAACTTGCGTAACTCCTCTTTTTACCATACCTTTAGCATCTTTAGGATCTTCTAATTGTTCACAAATAGCCACCTTATAACCTTTATTAACCAGTTTTTCAATATAAGGTTTAACAGAATGAAAAGGCACACCACACATCGGTACCCTTTCTTTAAGACCCGCATTTTTACCCGTTAAAGTAAGTTCTAGTTCTCTTGAAGCTGTAATTCCGTCTTCAAAGAAAAGTTCATAAAAGTCCCCGATACGATAAAAAAGAAGTTCTTCTTCATACTCTTTTTTTGTATCCATGTATTGTTTCATCATCGGACTTAATTCTTCATAATTTACTTCACTGTGTTTCATCTTACCACCCGTACTAAAGATTATAACATAGGAAAACGTATTTTGTTAAAGAAAAATCAAGGTTTTCCCTTGATTTTCCTTAATTTGCCAATTTATCACAAATAAGATTGGCAAGTTCTGTTGGATTTTCTATCGGAAGTCCTTCAATAAGACGAGCCTCGGCATATAAAATCTTTGTATAATCTTTTAAAGCCTCTTTATCACTTTCATATAAATGTTTTAATTTATCAGCTATCTTATGATTTGCATTAATCTCTAGGACTTTATTGGCTTTAATTTTTTCGTCCGTTGGCATAGCGTTAATAACTTTTTCCATCTCAATAGAAATATCACCTTCACTTACCAAACAAACAGGATGATTTTTCAAACGATTCGTGAATTTAACATCCGAAATATCGGTTAAAGCTCCTTTCATCAGACCAAGTAAATCTTTATTTTCTTCGTTGATTTTTTTTAGTTCTTCTTTTTCTTCTTCCGTAGCTAGATTTAAATCTTCTTTACAAATATTGACAAACTTTTTACCTTCATATTCTCTTAAGCTTTGGAAAGTAAATTCATCAACGTATTCGGTACAATATAAGATTTCATATCCTTTATCTTTTACTTGTTCTACTTGAGGCATCAATTTAATCTTATCCGTTGTTTCTCCACAAGCATAATAAATAGCTTCTTGATTATCTTTCATTCTGGAGACATAATCTTTTAAAGAGGTCATTTTATCTTCATAAGAAGAGGCAAAGATAATCAAATCTTGAAGTTTGTCTTTATGCATACCAAAGTCGGCATAAATGCCATATTTTACCGTAGCTCCGAAAGCTTTAAAGAATTTCTCATAACTTTCTTTATTTTCTTTCATCATCGTACTTAATTCTTTAATGATTTTGGTTTCAATACTCTTCGCAATAAGTTTTAAATTTTTATCTTGTTGAAGCATTTCTCTTGAAATATTTAAAGATAAATCCGGAGAATCTACGACACCTTTCACAAAGCTAAAGTAATCTGGAAGTAAATCAGCACAGTTTTCCATGATTAAAACACCATTAGAATAAAGTTGTAAGCCTTTTTCATATGTTTTCGTATAAAAATCATAAGGGGCGTGACTTGGGATAAAAAGTAAGCTGTTAAAACTTACAACGCCTTCAGCACTGGTATGAATGACTTTTAAAGGTTTTTCATAGTCCATGAATTTATCGCTGTAGAAGGTATCATAGTCTTCTTCTTTAATCTTTTTCTTATCTCTTTTCCATAAAGGAATTTGATCATTTAAAGTTTCTACTTCCGTATGTGTTTCATATTCATTTTCCGTTCCTTCTTTTAAATGACTGTGTGTAACTTCCATCTTAATTGGGTAAGTAATATAGTCAGAATATTTTTTAATAAGTCCTCTTAAACGGTATTCTTCTAAGTATTCGGAATATTTTTCATCTTCCGTATCTTCTTTTAAGGTTAAAATAATATCGGTACCATAAGTTTCTTTAGAAGCACTTTCAATGGTATAGCCATCAATGCCTTCGCTTGTCCATTTATAGGCTTCTTCACTACCATAAGCTTTTGATAGCACTTCAATTTTAGAAGCAACCATAAAAGCACTGTAAAAACCAACACCAAATTGGCCAATAATATCAATGTCTTTTTGAGATTCTTTTTCTTCTTTAAAAGCAAGAGAACCACTTTTTGCAATGGTGCCTAAGTTTGTTTCTAACTCTTCTTTGGTCATACCACAACCGTTATCACTAATGGTTAAGGTACAATTCTCTTTATCAGGCTTTAAAAAGATTTCGAATCCTTTCGTATCCACCTTAATATCTTTGTTAGTAAGAGATTCATAATGAAGCTTATCAATCGCATCACTTGCATTAGAAATGATTTCTCTTAAGAAAATTTCTTTATTGGTATAAATAGAATTTATCATTAAATCCATTAATTTTTTTGATTCTGCTTTAAATTGTTTTTTAGCCATATTCATTCCTTCTTTCAACACTTAAAGTTATAGCACATTTATTTAGCACTGTCAATATATGAGTGCTAGTCAAATAAAGAAGTCACTAATTTTTCACAAAATAAAAAGAGCCTCTTTTAATATAAAAAGTCTCTTTTGCGGTATTATGATTTGTTAAGCTATAAACATAATCATTAATAATTTTTCGTCTTTGTTCTTTTTTACTAAATCTTAATCGTATAAAAGAGCTGTCAGTTCCTTCTTAAAATGAAGAGTACATTTCGTCTTGGCTATGGTCATATTTTTAACAATAATAGACCAATTTTCTGTATCAAGTTCAGGGGTTGCCCCATTTGTACAACTAGATTTAGTGTTATCTAAAATGTAGCCATCACCTTGGGCAGGCATATTTTTACTAATTACTTCATCCACATAAAAAGCAAAATAAAGGTCACCAGGATCTTCCACCGTACCATTAATCACATTAAATTCTTTTTTTTCTTCATAATACGCAAAAGAAGTATATAAGTAAATGCCGGCAAGAAGAAATAAAGCCACCATGAAAAAAATAATAATATTTTTCTTTAACTTAGTATTTTCTTTAAATTTTTGTAAATTCATTTATTCAATCACCCTGTACTTTCTATCTAAAAAGATTATATAATAAATTTAAGGAGATAACAAGTTGGAATATTTGCCTGTTTTC
>CAKOOQ010000001.1 GCA_934098555.1 uncultured Bacilli bacterium | reverse complement strand
GCCATATCTTTTTGAGTATTATATACTTTTCTCATAAACAACCACCTATCTATTTTCCTAAAATAATGATAACAAAAGTGGTTGTTTTATCAATTTTAAGGCACAATATGAGTAAGGTAGTATATTTACTCTATTTTTAAGGATTTCAAAAACTGTCCAGTTGTAAGATACGATAGGTTAAAATAAAAGTAAAAAAGGTCGTGATAATTGTATGAAAAAGTTTAATAAGTTAATAGTTGTGTTTTTATATTCTTTACCTTTTATTGATTTATTAACTTCTATAGCTACATGGGAGTCTAAACCTAGTATTGGTTTGGTGATAAAAGGTACTTTCCTTGTTTTGGCAGGTCTTTCTGTTTTATATAAAAATAGAAAGAAGAAAAGCTATTGGGTTATCTATGGCCTTTTTGTCTTTTATTTATTAATTCATGGCGTTTATTATAAAGAGTTTCTTAAAGTAGAACTTGTTAATCTTATTAAAATATTTTATTTACCTTTTTTAATCTTATTTTTTTCACAATGTGAAAATAGATCTTTGAGTAAGAAATTATATTTTTATTATGCGATGTGTTTCTTACTCATGTATTTACTTCCTTATCCTTTGGGTTTAGGTCATAATATTAATGAAATATATGAAAATAAAGATTTATATTTATCTTATTTTTATGTAGGAAATGAACTTGTTAATATTTTTATTTTAGTTATTCCTATTGGTTTTTTATATTTAAAAGATAAACCTAAAGGGTATTTACTCGGTTATTTATTCCTTTCTTTTTTGATGATGGTTTTACTTGGTACCAAAACGATGTATTGTAGTTTTATCTTAATTTTATTTTATTATCTGTTTAAAGAAAGACAAAAAGCTTTTGGCTTTTTGAAAAAATATGTTGTTTTTGTTCTTTCTTTTCTTCTTTTGATGATTGTTTTTGTGCCACAGACACCTCTTTATAAAAATATTAAAACATCCTTAGAATATTATGATGTTAAAAAGGTAAGTGAATTATTTACTTTTCAAAATATTGATAACATTATTTATAGTAATCGTTTAACCTTTGTTTCTAATTTACATAAAAGCTATCAAAATGAAGACATTTCTGGTAAAATCATGGGTATGGGACGTCACAAGATTATGAGTATGAAAGATGCCGAGATAGATATTTTTGATATTTTTTACAGTATAGGTATATTAGGAACCTTTGTTTATCTTATTATCTTTATCTTTGCTGTTTATAAATCGAGGTTAACAGGTATTTATGCTTATTTGTTTTTCCTTCTTCTTGTAATCTCTTTCTTTTCTGGACATGTCTTAATAAGTCCAATGACGTCTAGTTACCTTGCTATTTTAACAGGTGTTTATTATAACGAAAGGAAAAATGATTATGAAAGATTGGACAAAAAATCAACTAAGACGTCTTAGAATTTTCTTTATGTTAAACAGTGATAAAAGAAATAAATATCTTAAAAAACATCATATTTTTTATGAGATGGGAGAGAATGTCTTTTTTCAACCACGTATTATTCCGACAGATCCTTATTTAATTAAATTTCATAATAATATTGTTGTGACAAGTAATGTTACTTTTGTGACACATGATGTGTTTCATTTGGGGTTAAATAATTTAAATAAAGGTACGTTTCATTATCAACAAGGATGTATTGAAATTATGGATAATGTTTTTATTGGCTGTAACAGTACTATTTTAGGAAATGTTAGAATTGGTTCTAATGTCGTTATAGGGGCGGGGAGTGTTGTGACTAAAGATATCCCTCCTAATTCAGTTGTTGTGGGTAATCCGGCTCATGTGATTGGAACATTTGATGATTTTCTTAAAAAAAGAAAAGAAGTCAGTGAATATCATGATTTAACACTTATTTGGCAAAAGTTTGAAGAAGAAAGAAAGAAAAACTAAAAAAAGATGTTTTTCTTCTTTTTTTCATGTATAATAAAGGACAAGAGGAGCTGGTTATCATGAGGTTAGAAGTAACAATTCCTAATATTCTTTTAATGATTTTAACAACATTTTTATTTAGTGTTTTATTGGTACCTTTATTTAAAAAAGTTGCTTTTCATATTAAAGCGTTAGATTATCCTAATAAAAGAAGATTAAATAAAGTTCCTATGCCTACGATTGGTGGCTTGGCTGTTTTCTTTTCCTTTTTACTGGGATATATGATTTTTGGTCGTGGGACCGTGGAAATGTTATCTGTTATTATCGCCAGTTTTGTTATTCTTTTAGTAGGTCTTATTGATGATATTAATCCTATCTCAGCTAAGTATCAATTATTAGGTCAACTTGCTGCCATTTTTATTATTATTTTTTATGGTAATTTGACGATTGATAATATGACTATTTTAGGGGCCAGTTTTAACTTTCCAGCGCCACTTAATTATTTAGTAACTACTATTTTTATGCTCGGTATTATTAATGCCATTGATTTATCGGATGGTATGGATGGCCTATGCGGTGGCATTAGTACAATTTATTTTATTACTATTACGGCGATTGCTTTACTTCTTAATATGGCAGGAAATATTGATAGTACCATTTCTATTTTAATGATTGGTTCTTTACTCGGCTTTTTAGTCTATAATTTTCCCCCTGCCAAAATATATTTAGGAGATACAGGCAGTAATTTTGTCGGCCTTATGATTGCCACCACGGCTTTATATAGTTTTAAAGTGGCAACCGTAACCTCTCTTATTGTGCCTCTTCTTATTTTAGCAACGCCTATTATTGATGTTTTCTTTGCTATTATAAGAAGAAGTTTGAAAAAGCAAAATCCGTTTACGAATCCGGATAAAGAGCATCTTCATCATCAACTTTTAAAGATGAAATTTTCGACGAAAACTTCTTTATTAGTTATTTATCTAATTAATTTTGCTTTTTCTTTCGCGACAATTTTATATACGCTTGGTGATTTTGATTTAGCTCTACCTTTATATGTTGCTTTAATGGTTATCTTTTTATTCGTTGTTTTAAAAACAAATATTTTATTTGAAAGGAAGAAGAAAAATCATGCTGAATAATCTTAAAATAAAAGAAATGATGCGTTATTTAATCGTGGGTGTTCTAACCACGATTTTAAGTTTAGCTATTTATTTTGGTTTAACAAAAACGATTCTTAATCCGGATAGAAAATTAGAACTTCAAATAGCCAATATTTTAAGTTGGTTCTTTTCGGTTTTATTTGCTTATTTTGCCAATCGTCAATATGTCTTTCAAAGTAAGGATAAACACATTCTAAAAGAATCTTTATCTTTTTTTAGCTCTCGCGTTTTAACTCTTATTTTAGATATGGTAATTATGTTTTTAGGTGTATCTGTTTTGAGATTTAATGATAAAATAGTTAAACTTGTTAGTCAAATAGTTATTATCATTTTAAATTATGTTTTAAGTAAACTTTTTGTTTTTCAAAAGAAAGACAAAAAATACTTTTTAGCTATTAAACCGTATTATTTTTATGCCTTACCATTATTAGATTTTTTAAATATGTTTTGGGTAAATAATAAAGCCTTTTTAATCTTATCTTTAAGTTACCGCGTTTTCCTTTTTATTTTATTAGGACTTTACGCTTTTAAAAAGAAACATTATTACTTTTTACTTTTTTTAGGCAGTTATTTAAGTATTCAAATTCTTTATTTATACTGTCAAAGTTATTTAACGTTAATGAGTATTATTAGTCTACTTGATATTTTTCTTTTACCACTTGTTTTAATCTCCTTAAAGAAAGGAGATTTAAAAGATATTTCAGAAGATTTTTTTTACAATCTTTTTTATCTTTATAGTTTTCTTTTTCTTTTAAATCTTATCTTTTTTAAACAAGAAATGTTTTCTCTATATCCTGTTTTGGGCTTGTTAATATTACATGTCGTTTCTTGTTTATTTAATCATAAGAACTATCTTATGAAGATTTTATCGTTTCTTCTTTTGTTTAGTCTTGTTTTAATAAGTAAATCCCTTGTTTTGGTTTTGGCTTTATTCTTTGCCATTTTGTTGTCTTTCAAAAAGAAGGATTGGAAAGTAGGGTCCTTACTTTGTTTAATTACCCTCCTTTTGGGCATTTATGGTCTTTTTCATAGTCAAAATACGTCATGGGAGAAAATCTTCTTTGATAATCGTTTAACGGATATGTCTTCTAATTATGATTTTTTCCAAAATGCCAATATCGAAGAAAGATTATTTGGTATTTATTCTATTAAAGATTTAGATATTCCTAGGGTCAATATAGATTTCATGGATATTTTCTTGACACTTGGTTACATAGGTAGTTTTGTCTATATTGTGTTAATGCTCATGGCTTTAAAAAATATGAAATACAAAGGAAAAGTGGGACTTATTTATCTTTATACTATTTTGCTTTCTTTCTTTGCTGGTCAAACTTTAAACAACTTTTCTTATCTTCTTTTAATGGGCCTTTATCTTAAAGTTTATCCACTTAAAAAGGAAAAACGCATTTTACTTATTTCAAATATGTATCCTTCTTTAAAGTATCCTCATTATGGTAGTTTTGTCAAAAATTGTAAAGTTATGTTAGAAAAGGCATCTTTTAAAGTTGATACCGCTGTCAAATATAAGCAAGATACCTTTGCTGGTAAGCTTTTAGGTTACACGCTTCTTTACATTCAAGCTATTTTTAAATCTCTTTGGTATTCTTATGATTATTATTATGTTCATTTTACATCTCAAAATGCTTATAGTCCTTTGCTTGGTAAATGGACAGGCAAAACAAAACTTATTTGTAATGTTCATGGTAATGACATCGTACCTGATTATGATTATGAAAGAAAGAATGTTTCCCGTAGTCAAATTATTTTAAAATATGCGGATAAAGTTGTTTGCCCATCTAGCTATTTTAAAGAGGTTTTATTGGAAAATTATCAAGTACCTCTTAAAAAAATCGTTGTTTTTCCATCTGGTGGAGTAGACTTAACCATTTTTAAAAAAGAAGAGAAAAAAGAGGCTCTAAAAAAATTACAATTAAATGATAATAGAATTTACTATGGTATGGTGTCTCGCCTTGAAAAAGATAAAGGCTGGGATACGTTATTAAATGTTTTAGGTCGTTTAAAAAAAGAAGGACGTCTAAATAAAATAAAACTTCTTGTTGTTGGTTCTGGTAGTGAAGAAGAACTCTTTAAAAAAGCTGTAAAGAAAAATAAATTACAAGAAGAGGTTATTTTAAAACCTTTTGTTACTCAAAGTGAGTTAGTAAGCTATTATAACGCGATGGATTTATTTATTTTTCCAACGAAGAGAAAAAGTGAATCCTTAGGTCTTGTGGGACTTGAAGCCATGGCGTGTAAAACCTTTGTTATTGGCTGTGATTTATATGGACCTAAAGAATATTTAAAAAACAAGAAAAATAGTTTAACTTTTAAAACCGAAGATGAATTGTATGCAGCTTTGTTAAAATATCAAAGTATGAGTACCAATGAAAAAGAAAAAATTATTAAGAATGCTTCGAAGACGGTTTTAGATTATGATGTTACTCTTATGGAAGAAAGAATAAAACAAATTTTTAAAAATAATTAAGTAAAAGATGTTCTCGGGCATCTTTTATTTTGGTGGTGAAAAAAGCATAAAGGTGAGAGTAGAGGCAAGGTATATATCTTACAAACATTTAAGAAAACTGATTGAAAATTGAAATTGGCTAAATTAATTAATGTTAAAAAATTTGCAAAGAACAGCACAAAAAGATAGAAAAAAGCAGAACTTTTTGTATTGGAGTACAAAAACTAGATATGTATTTAAGGTGCCAATATAGACCAAGTTAACGTTATAGCTTATTTCAGAAAAAATTATTGGAATTTGTCGCCCTTCTTAGGTGTTTATATAACAAATAAAGGATGACATCAAAAAGGTTTAACGCTAACCTTAAAGTATTATCTAAAGGAACGTACTTTAATATAAATGAAACTGTCGTATGTATGTGAAAGCAAAATAGTTAATACTTTCTAACATCTTAAAGACTTTTCTTTAGAAATTTGGTACAATAAAAAAAGAATGGAGAAAAAAGGCATGAAAACAGGAATGGTCATATTAAATTATAATGATTATGAAAATACCATTAAGATGATTGAGCAGATTAAAGATTATCGTTGTTTAAATAAAATCATTATTGTGGATAACTGTAGTACGGATGAGTCAGTCTCTAAAATAACCCCTTTTTTAAATAAAAAAATTATTTTACTAGAGGCTAAAAAAAATAAAGGCTATGCGGCTGGGAATAATTTAGGCTTAAAATATTTGGCGAAAGAAACCGCTTGTGAACTGGCAATTGTTTCCAACCCGGATGTTCTTATCATGGAAAGTGTTTTAAATGATATGATAAAGGATATGAAACAAAATCCTGAGATTTCTTTTTTGGGGCCAAAGATTTTAGAAAATGGTCATATTACAAAAGGATGGAAGTTACCTAGTTTTTCTTGTGAGCTTTTAGCGACAATGAATTATTTTAATCGTTTTAGTTTTGGTTTACAAAAATATGCAGATACCTATTATAAAGATGGTTTAAATGAAGTTGAAGTTTTACATGGGTGCTTTTTTATGATGCGTTTAAAAGACATGAAAAAGATAAAATATTTTGATGAAGGTACTTTTTTGTATTATGAAGAAAATATTTTAGCTAAAAAAGCCCAAGATAAGGGCTTGAAAAGCTATGTGGATACGCGTTTAAGTGTGCAACATTTACAAAGTAAATCGGTTGATAAAAGCATGAAAAAAATAAGTAAATATAAAGCCTTGAAAAAAAGCATGTTCTATTATGAAAAGAATTTTAATCATCGTAATATTTTGGCGTTAGGATTGTTAAAGTTATTTTATTATGTGAGTGTTTGCTTGCTTTATTTTACTTTTTGGATTTAGGAGTTAGATATGAAAAAAAATATATTTATCGTGGGAGCCCGCGGATACAAATTTAATTATGGAGGATGGGAAACTTTTGTTACCAATTTAGTTTTAAATAATAAAAATGAGGATTTTAAATTTTATATTCCTCATTTAACGTTTATTAAAGATGAAGATAAAAAAATTAATCATTTAGATGGCGTGATTTGTCCTTTAATTTATACTCCTCAAAGAGGCTTTGCTACTATGTTTCATTTTACAATTAAAGCAATGAATTATGTGACCAAGTTTATTTTAGAAAATCACTTACAAAATACGGTTATTTTACTACTTGGTTGTAAAATAGGTCCTTTAATTCCTCTTTGGAAAAATAAATTAAAAGATACCAAATTTATTATTAATCCAGATGGTTTAGAATGGAAAAGGGATAAGTGGTCTTGGTGGATTAAAGAATGCTTTAAAATCAGTGAAAGAACCTCTATTAAATATTGTGATTATTGTGTCTGTGATTCTAAAGCTATTCAAGCTTATGTCGATGAAAAATATGAAAAATATCAAACGCCCACTTCTTTTATAGCTTACGGCGCCTATGAAAATCAAAAGGCTTATAAAAATACTATTGTAAGAGATTTATGGAAAAAATACAATATTAAAGATAAAGAGTATTATTTAATTGTCGGTCGTTTTGTACCAGAAAATAATTATGAGACGATGATTAAAGAATTTATGAAAACGAAAACCAAAAAAGATTTAGTCATTATTTGTAATTTAGAAAAAAATAAATTTTATGATTCTTTAAAAGAAACAACGCATTTTGATACCGATAAAAGAATTAAGTTTATTGGCTCGGTATATGATACCCAAGCTTTATTATACTTTCGAGTACATGCCTATGCTTATATTCATGGACACTCTGCGGGTGGAACGAATCCTTCTTTATTAGAAGCCTTAAGTAATACCGATGTTAATATTTTATACGATGTTTGTTATAACCGTGAAGTTGGTGAAGATACCTGCTTTTACTTTTCTAAAAAAGAAAATTCTTTAAAGAAAATCATCGCTCGTTGTGAAAAATTAACGCCTAAAGAAATAAAAGAATGTGGGACTTTGGCCAAAGCTCGTATTCACGAAAATTATACATGGGATATTGTCGTTGACCGATATGAATTTGTTTTTGATAAACTTCTTCGAAGTTACGATAAGGAGGATACATCATGTTAAACTTAAGTTTAAAAGATGAACTTTTGGATTTATTAGAGCCTGTTATTACTTTTTTTAAAGATATTTGGTTAGACATGCGTTCTTTTTGTTTACAATTTATGAGTGAAGATGTTTTTAATATTTTTATCTTTGGTGTTTTTATTGCCTTCTTAATGTTAGTTGCTTTAGCTATTATTAATCATGACTAGGAGGACGTATGCAAGAAAAATATCTTTCTTTTCTTTTAAAAGATTGTTTAAAATTAGAACCAAGTGACACGCTTTTTATAAGTTATGATAGTTTTATAAATAGTGACTTTAAAAGAGATATGGATAATCTTTTACAAAAGATGAATGTCACAAACGTTTATTTCTTTGACCGTGATAGTGCTTTAAAAAGAAAAATGTTGCAAGAAAAAGAAAACGAAGAAATAGAGAAGTTTTATGCACCTTTATTTCAAAAATGGGATGAATATGCTTTAAAAAAAGCTAAGTTTTTAATGACAGTGAGTGAAATACCGGGTTTTATGAGTGATGTTAAAGAAGAAAAATTAGCTTTTTATCACGAAATTTTTCAAAAAAATACCACTCTTTTTCGGGATAAAGAAGTTCGCATGGAAATTGATTGGTGTATTTGTGCTTTACCTAATCCTTATTGGGCGAAAGACCTTTTTGGAAAAACACCAGATTCCTTAGAAAAATTAAAAGATGCGATTTACAAGATGTGTTTAATAGATAAGGAAAGTCCAAAAAAGGCTTGGAAAGATCATTTAAACACTTTAAAAGTGAGAACAGAAAAACTAAATCTGTTAAAAATTAAAACCCTTCATTATGAAAATGCTTTAGGCACGGACCTTTATTTAAGGCTTCCTTCTTCTTATGTCTTTAAAAGTGCCGCGGATGAAAAAATCCTTGTGAATATGCCCAGTTATGAGGTATACACAAGTCCCTTTTTTAAAGGCACTAACGGTATTGTTTTCGCTTCTAAACCTTTAGTTTATAATGGGGTTATGATTGAAGATTTTTCTTTGACCTTCCAAGATGGAAAAGTTATTTCCTATGAAGCTAAGAAGGGGAAAGACGTTTTAAAAAGCATTTTAGAAACCGATGAACAAAGTTCTTATTTAGGGGAAGTAGCCCTTGTGCCTTATGATTCACCCATCTCAAACACGCATCTTGTTTTTAAAACCACTTTGTTTGATGAGAATGCCTCCTGTCATTTCGCTTTAGGCGCTGGTTTTCCTGATTGCATTGATAGTATAGAAAAAACAGATGAAGCTTTACTAGAAAAGGGAATAAATGTTTCGAAAACCCATGTGGATTTTATGATAGGAACTGAGGATTTAAAAATTACCGCACAGACAGAAGAAGGCGAAAAACTTATTTTTAAAGATGGAAATTTTGTGCTCTAGATATTTTTCTGGCACTTTTTTTCTTTATCCTTTATAATAAACGGGAAGGAAGTTGCTTATGAATTTATTTATATGGTATCCAAAGTGTAGCACCTGCCAAATGGCTTTAAAGGCTTTGGAAAGTAAAAATGTTTTGGTAGAGAAAAGAAATATTAAAGAAGAAAAGCCAACTTATGAGGAATTAAAGATGTGGGTAAATAGGTATCATATCCCTTTGAAAAAGCTTTTTAATACGAGTGGTAATGTGTATAAAGAGCTTCATCTAAAAGATAAATTAGAAAGTATGACGGATGATGAAAAACTAAAACTTTTAAGTACCAATGGTATGTTAGTCAAAAGACCTTTACTTATTATGCCAGATAAAATGATTATTGGTTATGATAGAAAAGAGTATGAAATCTTATGAAAAAAGTGTTATTAACTGGAGCATCCGGTGGTCTTGGACTTGCCCTTGCTTCTTCCTTACTGGAAGAGGGTTACTTTGTTTATCTACAGTTCTGTCAAAATAAAGGGAAACTTTTACCTTTGGTAGAGAAATATGAGGGAAAATGTGCTTTAATAGAAGCAGACTTTACTTGTGATGAAAGTGTGCAAACCTTTCTTTTGGAAGTCAAAAAGAAAGGTATTAACATTTTAATTAATAATGCGGCGATAGAACATTTAAGTCCTTTAGAAGAGAAAACACAAGAGACCTTTTTAAAAATTTTCAAGGTAAATACTTTAGTTCCCTTTCTTCTTTTGAAAGAACTCATCGCGGATATCGATGCCGTTGTCAATATTTCTTCTGATAATGCTATCGATAAATACGACATGGTAAGTCTTGAATATGACATATCCAAAGTTTCTTTGAATATGCTTGGTCATGAGTTTGCAAGAGAATACCCAAGCAAAAAAATTAACACGATATGCTTTGGGTGGCTTGATACACCGATGAATGATTTTCCTGCTGATATTAAAGAAAAGTTATCTTTTGTTTCTTTGGATAAAGCAACCCAAAAAGTGTTAGAATATATAAACACAGATAAAACCGATGAAATTGAGGTGGTTAGATGAAAGAATTTTTAGAAATAAATCCTAAAACATATGAAATTTATGAAAGTGTTCAAAAAGATTTTCTAGAACAATGTCAAATTTACGATGAAATGGAAGAATATAATTCAGCCAAAGTAATGAAGGCTTTCTGGGATTGTCATATCAGTGAAAGTCATTTTAATACAACAACAGGATATGGGTATGATGATTTAGGAAGAGAGGCCATTGAAAATGTTTATAAAGAAATTTTTAAATGTGAAAGTGCTTTAGTTCGTAATCAATTTGTTTCGGGTTCGCATGCTCTTAGTAAAACTCTTTTTGGCCTTTTAAGACCCAATGATTTAATGCTTAGTATTACGGGGACGCCTTATGATACGTTACATGAAGTCATTGGAATTAAAGAAAATCCAAGTTCTTTAAAAAGTTTTGGGGTATTCTATGATGAAATTGCTCTTTTAAATAATGATTTTGACTATGAAAAAATAGAAAAGTATTTAAAAGAACATTCGGTTAAGTTAGTTGAGATTCAAAGAAGCCGGGGCTATTCCTCTCGTAAAAGCTTAAGTATCGCAAATGTTTCGAAGGTCATTTCACTTATTAAAAATATCAGTCCAACAACGATTGTCATGGTGGATAACTGTTACTGTGAACTTGTTAGTAAAAAAGAACCCACCGAAGTCGGGGCTGATATCGTTGTCGGCTCTTTAATTAAAAATATGGGTGGTGGCCTTGCTTCAAATGGCGGATATGTTGTTGGTAAAAAATGCTATGTTGATTTGGTTGCCGAAGCTTTAACTCTCCCCGGCGAGGGAAGAGAAGTTGGACCAAGCCTTGGGGCAAATAAAAGTTTTTTACAAGGCTTATTTATGGCTCCTTCGGTGGTGGCAAGTGCTTTAAAAGTAAATACTTTGGCTGCTTTGATGCTAGAAAAGTTAGGCTTTAAAACGGACCCTATGGCTAAAGAAGTCAAAAATGATATTGTTTTAACGGTGGCCTTAGAAACAAAAGAAAATTTAATTTCTTTTTGTGAAGGCATACAAGAAGGAAGTCCCGTTGATTCATTTGCACGTCCTACCCCAGTAGATATGCCGGGATATGATGATCAAATTATCATGGCGGCAGGTGCTTTTACGCAAGGCTCTAGTATTGAGATTTCTTGTGACGGGCCTATAAGACCTCCTTATTATGCTTACTTACAAGGAGGCCTTACCTATCAAACCGCGAAATTGAGTATTTTAAAAGCCGTAAATAAAATAATAGAAAAGAGGATTTCAGATGGAAAATAAAGATACATTTTATTTAGATGAAGATGGTAAAACAATTACTTGTCATATTATTACGACAATGTTTTCAGAAATTAGAAAAAAACATTATGTGATTTATGAAACGGATGAAAATAATGATGAAATTTATGTTTCAAGTTTTGACCCAACAGGTGAAGAAGGCGAACTTTTCGATATCGTTGATGAAGAAGAACTTAATGAAATAAAGAATTTTTTAGAAGATTATGGTGATTAAGATGATGCCAGAGCAAAAATTCACTTCCCTTGATAGAGAAGTTTTAGCCTCTTTAGCACACTTCATTGGTCCTATTAACGAAAATGAGGTTCACATGGATAAGAACCGTAGAACCATTTTATATAAAGGACGACATTTTGCATATGGGTTTTATGGTGGTTTTCATCTTTGGGAATATCGTAATGGTTACGTGATTGATCTATTTGAAAGAGAAAGGATTAGAAATAAAAAGATAGTTGCCCAGCAAAAAAGAAAAAGGTTTAGGAAGTATATTCTTTTAACCGTATTAACGCTGGCAGCTCTTAAGGCCGTATCTAATTTTAGAGGTAGAAAAGATTCTCCCGTTATTATTGAAACAGAAACAGGTTCTCAAATACCTATTGAGACAATGGTAGAAACAGATGGATATTCTTCTTTGGATGTAACGACGGAAGCTCCTGTAGAAGAAATACCTGTAGAAGATATCACTTCTTTAGATGTTGAAATACCAGAAAGTCCTTTTATATCTTATAAATCCGAAAAAAGGCTGGTCACTCATCAATATTTTGGAGCTTTTATCGAAAAATACGCGCAGAGATATGGCTTGGATGCTTCTTTTTTAGAAGCTTTAATCTCTCAAGAAAGAGAAGATGATATTGAAAGACCAAATCCTGGACAACTTACAGATTCTATCTGTGGTGGGAATGGTTTTAAAGCGCCTGTTTATGAGGATGGCGTGTGTATCGGCTGGGATAAGATATTTATTTTGGGCGATTTTTATCAAAATTATCCTTTAAAGGATTTAGATACTTTAGGGCATTTTTCTAAATTCACTTTAGAACAACAAGAAGAAGTCCAAAAAGCGATTGCTTTAAAACAACAAGGTTATGAAATTTTAAAAATCACCGACCTTAAAAATGGTACAAGTGAAAAAGCTATAGAAAATAATATTCGCCTGTCTGCCTTTTATTTATCTTATCTTGTTAACCGGCAAGGTGATTTATTTCTGGGAGCCGCATCTTACAATGCCGGACCGAGTAAAATCAATAAAAATACGGAATATCAAGTTTTATTCACGGGTATTGATAGTGCTGGCGACCGTTTATACTTACCGCATATAGCTACTTATTTTAATGCCAGTGATTATATGGATGGATTTAATATTTTGCTTGAAGATGGTAGTCAAATTCACTATAACCTAAAAGAAATGAAAGAAGAAAATACATATGAAAAAGATGCATATTCTATACGAAGATAAAAATTTGTTAATTATTGATAAACCGGCCAAACAATTAACGATTGCAACGGAAAAGAACAAAACAAGTAGTCTTTATTATGAGGCTAGCCAATATGTTAAAAAACAATACCCTAAAAATAAAATCTTTATCGTGAATCGCTTAGATAGGGATACTTCTGGTCTTGTGGTTTTTGCTAAAAATGAAGAGTTAAAAACTTATTTACAGAATAATTGGGATAAGGTTGCTTTAAAGCGTAAATACATGGCTGTAGTTGAAAAAGATGTGAAAGACAAAGGTAAAACTTTACAGTATTATTTACAGGAAGATAAATTTTTAAATGTGCATGTTACCCGTAAAGAAGAGGGAAAACTTGCCATCACAAAGTTTGAAACTATTTATCATAAAAGAGCCTATTCTCTTTTAGATATTGAGATTTTTACGGGTCGTAAGCACCAAATACGAGTTTCTTTAAAAGAATATGGGCATCCTATTATTGGAGACAAAAAATATAAGGCTAAAAGTAATCCTTTAGGAAGACTTGGTCTTCATGCCTATCATTTAACTTTAAAAGTCCCTTATCAAAAAGACCCTCTTGTTATCGAATGTAAAGTGCCTAAAGAATTTATGAAAATGTTTGAAAGTGAGGAAAAAAATGGAAAGATTACAGAAAGTCATCGCCAGTAGTGGCTTTTGTTCAAGAAGAAAAGCCGAAGATTATATCACATCGGGTAAAGTTTATGTCAATAATGAAAAAGTAACCGAACTGGGAACAAAAGTTTCTTATGAAGATGAAATTGAAGTGGATGGACAAATATTAAGTGCCAAAGAAGAAAAAGAATATTATCTTTTATATAAACCAGAAAAAACAGTTTCGAGTGTAAAAGATGAAAAAGATAGAACAACGGTGGTTTCTTTAGTTCCCTCAAAAGGTCGTATTTACCCAGTGGGAAGACTAGACTATAATACAACAGGTTTATTATTATTAACAAATGATGGTGAACTTACTAATATTTTAACTCATCCTTCTCATGAAGTCGAAAAAATTTATTTAGCTAAAATAGAAGGTCTTTTAACACCTCAAGAATTTATGAAGTTAAAAAAAGGTATTGTTATAGAAGGAAGAAAAGTAATTCCTACTTACTTAAAAATTAAAAAAGTAAATAAAGAAGGTAATACTACCACGGTTTTAATTGGTATTATAGAAGGACGAAACCATATTGTTAAAAAAATATTTTCTTCCTTTCATCACGAAGTGATTCGTCTTAAAAGAGAAACCTATGCCTTTTTAACTTTAGAGGGTTTAAAGCCAGGAGAATGTCGTAAACTAAGCATTAAAGAAGTTAAGAAATTATATGCATTAAAAAACTAATCCTTTTCGATTAGTCTTTTTTTTCTTCAATAGAAATGGCTCCCACAGGACAGACTTCGATGGCATCTTGTAATTCCTTAGAATCTAAATTATCATTGGTAATAACCGTTGATAAACCATCTTCGTCAAAGTCAAAATGTTCGGCATCAATACCAATACAAGCACCGCATCCAATGCAAGCCTCTTTATTTACTTCTAAATAAATTTCACTCATGATTATCTCCTTTAGGTCTTATTATAACGCAAGTTTTCGAAAAAGCCTACACGAAATATTTGCAAAACCTAGAAAATATGGTATATTTATTAAGAAAGGATAGTATTTATGATGACAAGGGTTGATAGAAGTTTTGACGAGCCTATAGACTATATTCCTAAAAGAGTAGCAAAAAATTCGAGTTTATATGAACAGATGAAAAATACCGAATTGGATACGTTTGATATTGCTAGTAATGCGAAAGTTATCGGGGATAATAATTCTCAAATGGATATCGATAAAATAAAAGAAATATTAGAAAAAAATTATCAAGCGACACCCCAAAGAAGAAGTTTAAAAATGGATATTCCGGAAGATGAAGAATATATAATGGAAAAAACAAGAGAATATGATATCAATTCTATTTTAGAGGCGGCCCGCCAAGAAAAAGAAGTAGATTACGAAGAAGAACGTTTAAAAAAAGTTCGTGATACACAGTATGATATATTAAAAAATTTAGAGTTAGAAGCTGAAGAAAAAGAAACCTCTAAGAAAAATAAAGAAGAGCTTTTAGAGTTAATTAATACCATAAATTTAAATGAAGTCCAAAACAAAACCAAAGAAATTATGGATAGTGAAACCGAAGAATTAAATCCTTTAAATATTTTAAGTGATTTAAAAGGGGATGAAAATACGGTTGTCGCAGGTGCAAAAGAATTTAATGACGAAATGGCTTCTTTAGAAGAAAAGAAAGAAACCGAAAAAGAGGAAGTCAATAAAGCATTAGATGAAGATATCGATGAATCTTTTTATACTAACAGTATGTCTTTTAGTAAAAAAGATTTTGCGGATTTTGATGATGTCGAAGAAAAAAGCAGCATTTTTGTTAAAATCATTATTGTTATTTTAGTTATTCTCATCATCGCAGGTATTGTTTTATTCTTAAATGAATTTTTAAACTTAGGATGGTTTTAAAATAATGAGTAGGAAACGAAAGTTATTTTTTTTTTGTCATAAAATGAAGTATGAAAAAGTACCTAAATATAAAAATTGTTTTTTTAATCCTTTTTTCATCTTTTCTTTTTTTCCTTTATTTTAGTCACAAAACAAGCCCTTTAATAACTTCTTACACAGAAATTATGATGAATAAATATATGGAATCTTTAGCCAGTAATTATAAAAAAATTATAATAGAAACGAAAGACTTAAATCTTTTAAAAGTAAAAGAAAATAGTAAAGGTGAAATTATAGGTATGGATTATGATTTTTCTAAAATCTATACTTTATCAGAAAACTTAACCGAGTATTTAGATGAACAACTAAAAGGGGATAACGGTTACTTTAAAGACGCACATTTTAAAGAGGGAAATCTTTTTCTTTTTATTCCTTTAGGTCAACTTACGAATAATTTATATTTGTCTTTTTTAGGCCCTAAAATCCCTGTTATTGTTCGTTTGGAAAATTCTTTTTTTACAAATGTAAAAACCAAAGTAACGGATTATGGTATTAATAATGCCTTATTAAATATTATCTTAGAAGTGAAATTAAACTACCATATTATTACCCCCTTAAAAGAAGAAAACGAAACTTTTTTCTATGAACTTATGCTAAGTTCTAATGTTATCGAGGGAAAAGTTCCTCAATTTTATGGTGGTTACTTGGAAAATAAAAGTGCATTTTTGGAGGTTTATTTTCCTCATTAGTTGTGTTATAATACCCCTATGATAGGAAGGTGAAAGGTGTGATAGGTAAACCTTTTATAAATGATGTTATCAATAAAGCGATTGAAGATTATTTGAAATATAAACAAATGCCGGATAACGAAGCTTTTTCACGTTTTCCTGTTTTAGCTATTCGAACATTGATTTATATTTATGGAGAACTTGATATTATAAATCCCTATATAACCCGCAATGAACAAAGTATGGGGGGATTTGATAGTAACCTCATGAAATATGGTTTTACAAAAGATAAAATAGAAGACTTTAAAGATAGTTTTTTAAGATATGAAAAAGATTTAACCAATCAAACAATTCCGAATGAAGGACTTATTTCCATTGAAAAATATTTAATGGAAATGTACTTATTAAAAGAAAAAAGTATGCATTTAACGAAAGATGACGAAGCCCTTTTTAATAGTTATCTGTATTTTCCTGAAAACACCAATCAGACGGTACAAAACAATTTATTTTTAATTGGCGATAATCCTTCTTATTTAAAGGGATATTTCCAAAGTATTGCTTTTGAAACACGTCATGATTTTTCATTTGAAGAAGTAAGACGGGTTACTTTCCCACCTTTAGCTTACCAAGTTCTAGGGTATAATATGACTCAAGTAAATGCTTTAAATGATATTGACTTAAAAAAAGTAAATGAAAATGTTTTAAACTTCTTTAGAATTAATCCTGATGAAGAAAACAAAGAAGAAATGCTTTTAAAAGCCATTTCTTATTATCAAAAATATGGTAATCGTCTAACAAGTGGTAATGGTTATGTTGATCTTCTCTTATTTTTAAGTGTTTTAGTAACGACTCTTTTTATAACCGCTTTAGCCTTTATGAAACTTGGGTAGGTAACTATGAAGTATATAGAACTCAATAACCAAAAATACCTTATTATGAAAGATTACCGTGATGCACTTGATGAAGAAACTTTAAAAGAACTTTTTACAGATTACTTTTTATCTTTTGATTACATTGTAGGTGACTGGTCATATAATCATCTACGTCTTAAAGGCTTTAACAGTAAAACTAATCCTAATTTTAAAGAATATAATGATGTTGATAAAATAGAAGAATATTTAAATACTTACTGTGCCTATGGTTGTAAATATTTCATCTTATCAAAAGAAACAAAGTAAAAGAAAGTTCTTTTTTTATGAAAACTTTTTTACCCATTGATATTAAATATGTGTTAGGATATTTGTATAAGTAGAAAAGAGTTTAAAAGTAACAAAACGGTTGCATATTAAAGTGAAAAGGAGTTGTTCCACTTATGGAGAAAAAGAAAAGAAATATATTAGTCATCGCTGTTCTATTAATAGGAATTGTCGCGATTATAGGCGTATCCTATGCTTTATGGGTCTTAAACTTAACCCAAACAGGCCAAAATGATATTGTTTCATCTTGTTTTAATATTACCTTCACAGATAAAGACAATATTAGCTTACAAAAAGCTTATCCAATATTAGATGCAGAAGGAAAGAAACTAACACCTTATGAAT
This sequence comes from uncultured Bacilli bacterium, assembly GCA_934098555.1. GTDB lineage: Bacteria > Bacillota_I > Bacilli_A > RF39 > UBA660 > Ventrenecus. The sequence continues at coordinate 57,299 of CAKOOQ010000001.1, read as the reverse complement.
TTACGATTACAAATACATGTGATTCTTATGCATCCTTTAATGTTAACCTAGAGATACTAAATACGACAACATTAACCAATAATGATGCGGTTAAAGCTATGATATCATCAAAAACAAATGATACAGAAACAGAAATAACCACAAGTTTATTATCAGGTTATAAAACAACCACGAAAACCTTAGATAATGCTCAAACAGCCTTTAATTTAACAACAGGCTATTTAAATGCTAAAGAATCTAAAACGTATACCTTAAGATTATGGCTAGATGAAAACGTGGGTATGAATACCGAAGGTGTTCAAAACGCTAAGTTTAGTTCAAAGGTAGTTGTAACAACAAGTTATATAGAAGAAATACCAAAAATACCTGCAACAGCAACAATAGCATCATTAGTAAGTGGTGCAAATTCATCTTCAACAGATGTCTATACGGTTCCAAATAAAGCAAGTGATAGTTGTACGTATACTTTAGCCTATGATGGAACAAGTGATAACAATTTAAGATATGTAGGGGCTAATCCTTGTAACTATGTCAAAATAGATAACGAACTATGGCGTATTATAGGTGTTATGAATAATATAGATGATGGCACAGGCAAAAAAGAAACAAGAATAAAATTAATAAGAAAAGACGCCATTGAAATTGACAACTTTGAAATTTATTCATGGGACTCTTCAGAGTCATCAGCAAATAGTGGTTATGGTATCAATGAATGGAGTCAAGCTGATTTAATGAAACTTTTAAATCCAGGTTATGAAAGTGAAAGTGTTGGAGGTTCATTATATTACAATAATAGTTCTGGAAACTGCTATACTGGTATAAAAAATAAGACATCAACTTGTGATTTTACCAGTAGTGGTTTAAAAACAAATTTAAAAAATTTAGTAGGAAACACATTATGGAATACAGGAACAAATGGGACAAATGATTGGACATCTGCAAGTGAAGGTCTAGCTAGTCATTTCTATAGTTATGAAAGAAGTAATAATAATGGAAAAATTTGTACATCTGGTACTTATTGTAATGATACGGTAGCAAGAACAACAACATGGCAAGGTAAAATAGGATTAATGTATCCAAGTGATTATGGCTATGCGACCAGTGGAGATACTAGTATGAATCGAGCCAGTTGTTTAGCCAAAGAATTATACCACTGGGATGGAGCAAGTGATTGTAAAAGCAATGATTGGCTTCTCGATTTAAGCACTTGGCAATGGACGATTTCTCCGATTGCGGACTCTTCGAGTGCTTACGGTGTGTTCAGTGTCTATACGACGGGCAATGTCGACTACGGCGATGCTTACGGTGCTGGTTTGGTTCACCCTTCGGTATATCTGATACCCTCTACGTCGATTTTAGGCGGTGAAGGAACACTTGAAAATCCATACGAGATTGGGTAGCGAGAACGAGGTTGGCTCGCCGCTCTCGGTTTACAACCAAAGGGGCCTGCCGTTAGTAAGTTATCAACCATTAAGTGTGGCATGAGGGTGTTTGATTTACAATAACCCTCTTGCTTATTTAATTGTTTTTTGCTATAATTTCTACAGAATAGTGAGGGAATAAGAATGAATAATAAAATTACATTAACAGACCCAAATGGTACTAAAATGGAATATGATGTTGTTTGTCATTTTAAGAGTACAGATGATAATCATCCAAATATTAAAAATGTGCCTATTTTAGTCGTTGATTTACATGAAGAAAATAATGGCAATCAAGTACTTGGCTTTCTTTGGGAAAAGGACGGCATGTATCAAGCTATCGCAGATACATCAGCATGGAGTGAAGTTAAAAGTGTTATCGTAGATATTATTAAAAATAGTGTAGAAGTGGTTGGTGAAGCATAATGAATAGTCAAGTTATAAGTATTGAATCTGTTGTATCGGCTAATAAAAATATTGGTGACGTAACAAAATTAGCTTTAAACAGTACCCAATTAGATGCTTTAAAAAATGGTATGTTAACAGCTACAAATAACTACAAGGCAACTCATCCTGTTGTGAATGAAGCACCCGCTGTTTCTAATGTTATTCCAGAACCTACTTTTGATGCGGCTCCTCAAGTAAATACTTTCGCCCCAGAAACACCTAATGTTAATGTGGAACCTGTTGTTCCAGATGTTACACCAACTTTTGAACAACCTGTGGCACCAGTAGTAGAAAATCCAGCTTCTTTTGTGGATGAAAAAGTGGATATGACAGGTGTTGTGCCTCCTGTAATGGAACAACCTGCTATAAATCCTGAAGTAGTTGCACCTACAGTAACGGTTGAAGAACCACAACCACCAGTTGTAGAAAGTACGATAACACCAGAAGTTTCTGTTACACCTATGGTTGAAGAAGCTCCCGTAAGTTATAGTTTCTTATCTTCTTTTGAAGATTATATGAAAAGAAAACAAGAGCTTGATATCGAATATCAACAAAAAGTAAAAGTTTTGGATGATGAGTTCCAAAGTAAACTGGCTGCTGAATTACAAGCTTTTGAAGATGATAAAAAAAAAATAATTAATTTGCAAGCGGAAGCAAGAGAACATTTAAAGAATGCTCAAGCTGCGGAAGTTATTGCTAACCAAGCTTTTGATAATGCAAGAAAGCTTGCTTAAAATTCGGGTTATGAAACTCGGATTTTTTTCATATATATAAGTATGAAAGAAAATATTTTATATGCTTATCATTTAAATGTCTCTGATATAAAAGATTATAAGGATTATTCGGTCTTTCAATATAATGGTAAAGATTATTTTTTTACTTTGGTAAAAAGGCCTCTTAAAGATTTTGAAGTTCTTTTAAAAGTTATGCAAGAACTATTAAATCGTAAGGAAACTATTTTTCCTTTTATTCAAAATGTTTATGGTTCTTTTTTGACGATGATTCAAGATAAAAATTATGTGCTTGTCGAAGGAACGGATATAAATAAAGAGTATGATTTGTTTGCTATTATAAATTGGCAACAGAAGTATGTTTTAAATGAAAAACTCTCTTCTTCTTATAAGAATGAATGGTCAAGTTTATGGAGTCAAAAAGTTGATTATTTGGAGTATCAGATACATGAACTGGGTAAGAATTATCCTACCTTATTAAACAGTTTTAGTTATTATGTCGGACTTGCGGAAAACGCGATTAGCTATGCTAACAGTGTGGGAAGAAGATACCCAAGTCATAAAGAAAGCTTTGTTTTAGGGCATAAACGAATAGGATACCCTAACTTGCGTCTTAATTTTGCCAATCCTTTGAATTTTGTTATTGATATTAAAGAACGAGATATCGCTGAGTATATAAAGGCTTTATTCTTTCATAGTCCGAAAGATGCTTTAATTGATTTAAAAGCGTATATAGAAATTGTCAAACCTGATGCTTATCAAATGGGAATGCTTTTTGCCCGTCTTCTTTATCCTACTTATTATTTTGATTTACATGAACAGGTTATTGAAAATAATAAAGATGTTAGTTGTATTTTTACGGTTGTCGATAAGGCCAGTTCCTATGAAGAGTTTTTAAAGGATGCTTACCAATTGATGAGTTCTTATGTGTTTATCGAACCCGTTGATTGGCTTATAAAAAAAGAATTATAATTCGACGTTTATAATTCCTTTAATATCTTTCACATCTTCTTGTATATAAGCTAAAATATTATCTTTTAAAGTAACATCTTGGTAACCACACATGGCACAAGCACCAGTTAGTTTTACATATAAATAATCGTCTTCATATTTAATAAATTCAACGTCTCCACCTTCCATATTTAAAAAGGGTCGGATGTCTTCTAAAAGTTCTTTGATTTGGGCAATTTTATCATTATTTTCCATTTTCTTTCGTCCTTTCATTTATTCATTATAAAATTTTTAACTTAACAAGTAAAGGAAAATTGGTTATAATTAAAGGGCGGAGGAGAAATGACAATTTATCAAAAAGACGAATTAATAAAAGGAACGATTAGTGGTTTTGAAAATTATGGTATTTTTTTGAATTTTAAAGATAATTATACGGGTCTTATCCATATTTCTGAGCTAAGTAATTATTTTGTAAAAGACGTCCACGATTATGGAGTTTTAGGTGAGGAAGTGTGTTGTCGTATTTTAGAAGTGGATGAGGAACATAAAAAAATAAAGTGTTCAATTAAGAATACGGCTTATGGTAATCTTAAAGATGTAGGCATTGATCATGGGTTTATGCCTTTAAAAAAGCAATTACCGATTTGGATGGAAGAGAAATTAGAGCAAATGAAAGAAAAAAATTAAAAAAGACTTGCCAATTCAAAATTTTAATATTATAATGTAGTAGTCTTATTAGTTAAGACAGTGCCTGCCCGAGTGGCGGAATAGGTAGACGCACAGGACTTAAAATCCTGCGGGTGTTAAAACCCGTGCCGGTTCAAGTCCGGCCTCGGGCACCAATATTTATGGAGGAATACCCAAGTCCGGTTGAAGGGATCGGTCTTGAAAACCGAGAGGTCGCGAGAGCGGCGCAGGGGTTCGAATCCCTTTTCCTCCGCCATTTTTATTTATCGCGGGATGGAGCAGTCTGGTAGCTCGTCGGGCTCATAACCCGAAGGTCGTTGGTTCAAATCCGGCTCCCGCAACCATGGTTCGTTAGTCTAGAGGCCTATGACGTCTGCCTGTCACGCAGAAGACCACGGGTTCGAATCCCGTACGAACCGCCATCTTGGCTCCATAGCTCAGTCGGTAGAGCAGAGGACTGAAAATCCTTGTGTCACTGGTTCAATTCCCGTTGGAGCCACCATTTAAAGAAAAATAGTTCAACCTTAGGGTTGATTTTTTTTTTGTCCTTTTTCTTTGTTTCTGTAATACATTATGCTACAATAAGATTAGTGCCCTATTTAGGAGGTAATCATTATGGATGAAGTAAAAAGAAAAATTTTGGAATGGGTTAATAATTCTGATTATAATAAAGGCTTAAATTATAATGAAGATTATATTGAATATGTGAGTACAACCGGTTCTGTAAATATTAAATCACAGTTTTTAGTAGAGTCCGAGTCTAGTTACCGTAAATACGTGGTTCAAATAGATACGGATAGAAATAAAAATATCCAAAAAACATATTGTACATGTCCTCAGTTTATCACGACGACTTCTTGTAAACATGTCGCGGCTTGTTTAATTTGCTATTCCGATACCTTATTATCTTCTAAAAACGATAAAAGTGTGCAACAAAAAACGGCTCGTCTGTTTCAAATTATTGAAAAGGAATACGCAGAACCGGTAACAAGAAAAGAAGAGGTTTTTGTTATTCCAAATCTTTGTATAGAATTTTCGAGATATGGTATAACAATGAACCTTAAGGCTAAAATTGGTCAAGAAAAAAAATACGCCTTACTAAGTAAGTTCAGTAGTTTTTATCAAGCTTTGAAGTATGAATATAAATATCGTTTTGGTACCAATTTTGAGTATGACCCTGAAAAACATTATTTTAGTAATCAATCTCTTCATTTTATTGAGTATATTAATAATTTAAAGTCTCGTTATTACTATAGTAACGGCATTCGTTTAGATAGTGAAAATATCAAAGAACTTTTTTCGATTTATCCTGAGGGTATTTATTTAAACGAAAATAACTTTGCCTCATCCATTGTAAATGGTTTTCCTTTTAAATCTAATTTATCTAAGAAAAATCATGAATATACATTAAAATTAAATATGAAAGAAAAAACAGCTCTTTTAACTGCTGATGGGGAATATGTTTGGCAAGAAGGTGGGGATATTTATTGCTTAGACAAAAAGCAACGTTTACTTCTAAAAGAGCTTTTAGAAAGTAATATGAATATGCTTGTTTTTGATGAGAAGGATTTTCCTAGTTTTCAAAAAAGCGTTTTAAGAGCTATTAAAACAAACTTAGAACTTGATAAATCAGTTAAAGATATTGTGATGGAAGAAAAACCTGAGGTTAAATTTTACTTTGACTTAAATGAAAATGATATTAATTGTATTCCTAAGTTTATTTATAATAATGAAGAAATTTCTTATTTTGATGATGTTGCCAACATTATTCGAGATATCGAATACGAAAATGAAACCGTATCTGTATTAGAAAACTATGGTTTTCATAAACTCAATCATTTATTTTTATTAGATGATTTTGACTTGATGTGTGAATTTATGGATACGGGTTTAGATGAACTTTCTAGTAAATATAATGTTTATACTTCTGAAAAACTTCAAAATACGAATCTTTTAAAGAATAGTTCGGTAGCCACTCATTTCAGTATTGGTAAAGATCAAATTCTTCACTTTGATTTCGATTTAGGGGATATTAATAATGATGAGTTAGACGCTATTTTGGCTTCGATGAAAAACAAGAAAAAATATTATCGCTTACAAAATGGCGATATCTTATCTTTGGAACAAGAAGGCTTACAAGAATTAAAATCTTTAACCGATGATTTGGAATTAACAGAAGAGGAAATGGAAAGTGGAACCATTCCCAAGTATCGAGCTCTTTATTTAGATTCTTTAAAAGAAAAGAAATATGGTATTATAGAAACCGATTCTATGTTTCAAAACTTTATTAAACAGTTTAAAGATTTTAAAGACTTTGAAGTTTCTTTTACAAACGAAGAGTTAGAAACTTTACGTGATTATCAAGTAAGTGGTGTTAAATGGTTGTCAATGATTTGTAAATGTGGCTTTGGAGGAATCTTGGCTGATGAAATGGGGCTTGGTAAGTCTTTACAAACGATTATGTTTATTAAAAAAATGTATGAAGAAAACAAAGATAATAAATTTTTAATTGTTTGTCCGACCTCACTTGTTTATAACTGGAATAATGAATTTAATAAATTTGCTCCGGATTTATCTTTTCAAGTTTTCTCGGGTAATCGTAACGACAGAAGAGAGCTTTTACAAAATTACGCTGGTAATATTTACATTACATCTTACGGCTTATTAAGAGAAGACTTAGATATTTACGAAACCAAGTCTTTTAGAGTGTTCGTAATTGATGAAGCCCAAAATATTAAAAATCCTAAAACAGGTTTAACGAAAGCTGTTAAAAGTATTACAGCAGAGACAAAAATGGCTTTAACGGGAACACCTATTGAAAATACTATCGTAGAGTTATGGAGTATTTTTGACTTTATTATGCCCGGTTTTCTTTCTAATTTAGTTAAATTTCAGCAAAAGTATCACATTAAGGATTTTGATGAAGATACAAATAAATTGTTAAAAAACTTAAAAGCTCAAGTTAAACCTTTTATTTTAAGAAGAAAGAAAAAAGATGTTATTAAAGATTTACCGGATAAGATTGAAAATAACATTTTTATTGATTTAAATGAAATGCAGAAAAAATATTATGCTGCTGAGGTAAAAAGAGTTAATGATGAAATGGATAAACTCGTTAATCAAGGTGGTTTCATCAAAAATAAAATGATTATTTTAGCCCTTCTTACGCGTTTAAGACAAATTTGTATTGACCCTTCTATTTATGATGAAAATTATAAAGATGGCAGTGCTAAAATAGAAGCTTTAGTTGAAACAATTAAAGAATTGGTTTCAAATGGGCATAAAATCTTATTATTTACCAGTTTTAAAACGGCTTTATACCTTGTGAAAGATACTTTAAATAAAGAAGGTATCACAACGTATGTCATTGATGGAGAAGTACCAAGTAAAAAAAGACAACTTTTAGTAGATGCCTTTAATAAAGATAAAACCAATGTCTTTTTGATAATGCTTAAAAGTGGGGGAACGGGTCTTAATTTAACCAGTGCCGATGTTGTGATTCATCTTGATTTATGGTGGAATCCTCAGGCTGAAAATCAGGCGACAGATAGAACTCACCGGATTGGGCAAACTAAGAGTGTCGAAGTTATTAAATTCATTTGTAAAGGAACGATTGAAGAAAAAATATTGAGTTTACAAGAAAAGAAAAAACTTCTATCGGATAAAATGATAGAAGAGGATATGGATGATAATACGTACTTAAAGAGTTTATCAGAAAAAGATATCCGTAATTTACTGGCTTATGAGAATAAAGATTAGTTAAGTAAGTAGATACTTATATTTAAATAAGTAGCAAATAAAAGCCAAAGGAAATAAAGAATAAGGAAGTTACCTGTCTGGGGACTTTCTTTTTTATAGTTTAAAAAAAGTAAATACGTAAATCCTGTTAAAAGACAAATGACAAAGACAGCCAGTAAATAAAGTTTAAAAGAAAAGAAAATAATGGGCCAGATAAAGTTCAAAAATAAACCAAGGTAATAAAGATAAGCTGTTTCCTTATTTTCACTGACTTGTCTATTTTTATAATAAAGAAAGCCAATTAAAAGATATAAAAACGTCCAAACGATAGGAAACAAAATTTTAGGTGGCGCTAAAAAAGGCTTGTTTAGATTTTCATAATCCATAATGTTGTTTTTAATAAATAAACTTGCCATCCCACCGATAGCCAAAGGCAAAAAAATTTGCCCCAAATGTTTTAATTTATCTTTCATCGTTCTCACCTTACATTATAATATATCCCAAAAGGGGGAAAATATGATAAGATAAAGGTGGTGTTAAAGATGAAAGAAGAAGATTTTAAAGATGTAGTTCATAAAAATACTTTAATTCATATTAAAGATAATTTATATTTAACGAATTATCAAAAAGAAGTTTTAGAAGAATATCACATTCCTTATCAAAATGTGAAAAGTAATAAAGATTTACTTTTTTATTTATCCGAGATTGATATGGATGAAGATTATGATGAGCTGGAAAACGTAGCAAGAGAACTGGCCGATTACAGTTATTATCATGAAACACATAAATAGGAGGTTACTGTGAAATCGTATGTAGAAGTGGATACCGAACGTATCTTACATAATGTAAAAGAAATCAAAAAAACTTATGCCAATTATGATTATATGATTGCGGTTTTAAAAACGCAAAGTTATGGTCATGGCGCGGAGATTATTCAAAGCGTTGTTTCAGGGGGAGCTGATTATATTGCTGTATCTTATTTAAGTGAAGCTTTAGAAATTAGAAAATATCATGAAACAATTCCTATTTTGTGTTTACAACCTGTCTTTAAAGAAGAGCTTTCCTTAGCTATTAAAAATCATATTACTTTATCGATACCTAGTTATGATTATTTAGTTAATCTGATTTCTTTAAAAATATCAGAGCCTGTAAAGCTTCATTTACAGATTGATTCAGGTATGGGAAGATTGGGATTTCAAAACGAAGAAGATGTTTTTACCGCTTACAATTTGATTAAAAGCACAGCTTATTTAGAGCTTGAGGGAATTTACACCCATTTAGCTACCACAGGCATTTTTGACAAACATTATGATGAACAAATGGCCTCTTTTAAGAAAATAACAAGCTTAATCGATTTAAAAGAAATTCCTATGGTGCATATTTTTTCCAGTGTAAATTTGCTTATCCATGAAAAGCCTTCTTTTGTTAATGCTTTTCGCGTGGGTATTTTACTTTATGGCTATAATATATGCCCTGTAGAAAGTAAAAAAGGCTTAAAAAATTATTTAAGATATATAAGAAACGCTTTTTTAAAAAAAATATGGCATCTAAGTCCCACAACCCTTAACGTCTTTTTAGATTTAAAACCAGCGATGCGCTTTATTACCCATAGTATTCAAATTAAAAAAATAAAAAAGGGTAGTTATCTTGGTTATGGTGCGACATATAAAGCCAAAAAAGATATGTATATTGCTGTTTTGCCTGTGGGCTATGCCAATGGCGTATGTCCAAAAAGGGTAATGATTCAAAACAAATTTTACTCTGTCGTAGGCGAAGTGAGTATGAATATGATGATGGTTCAAGTAGATGAAGCGATAAAACCAACGGATGATGTCATTCTTTTGGGAGAGGGTATAACAATTGGTCAAGTAGCACGTGATAAAAATACGGGCATTGCTGAAGCTTTAATCGAAATAGGAAATCAAAATCAAAGAGTGTACAAATAAGAAAGGATGATTTTATGACCTCAGTTTATAAATGGTTAATAAACAAAAGAAAAGGAACCAATAAAGCACGACTTAATAAAATGCTAGAGATAATGGCGAATGATAACCATACTTCAAAATTTAAAATTAAAATGGATATGTATTATAATATTCTCACAAGAGGAGTGGGGTATACCGATTACTTTCGAGGGGATTATTACAACTTAACCAAAGAAGAAAAGAAAACATTTGTTACGACGAAGTCTTTCTATAAATTAATTTCTTACTTAAACGATGAAAAATACGAGATTATTTTACATGATAAGATTTTATTTAATACACTTTTTAAAGATTATTTAAAAAGAGCATTTATCGATTTAAGAGAAACTTCTTTTGAAGACTTTGAAAAGTTTTTAGAAAAACACGCGGTTGTCTTTGCCAAAGATCCCGTTGGTTTTGGGGGACATGGTATTACAAAAATTATAGTAGCTAAAGAAAAAAACTTAAAAAATTTATATGAAAAATTATTAAAACAAAAACAATATCTTTTGGAAGAAGAAATCGTTCAAAGTAAAGAAGTAAATGAAATTAATCCGAATGTAGTTTGTTCTTTAAGAGTTTGCACGTTATATAAAGAGGGTAAGGTGTATTTAGTAGGTAATGCTTTTCGAATTAATCAAGACGAAAGTGAAATTATTGGCTGCACGAATGATTTATATTTTAGCCTAAACGAAAAAGGAAAGATTGATTCTAATGTTATCGATGATTATGGCCATATTTACGAAGAACATCCGCTTACCCATAAAAAATTTAGAGAAGTAAAAATTTCGGGTGTTAAAGAAGCTTTTGATATGTGTCAAAAAGCCGCGAAAAAGTTACCACAAGTACGTTATATTGGCTGGGATATTGCCTTTACCGACAAAGGACCTGTTATGGTAGAAGGAAACGAATATCCTGGTTATGGTATTTTACAATTTTACAAATTAAAAAATAGCCATGAAGGCTATAGGAAAACGATTTCTGATATTTTAAAAGAAGAAATGAAGAACATAAAATAATTTTAACGATGATGCATAAAGGTTGTCTCGTTTTCTTTATGACCACCCGTATTTAAAACCATTCTTTGGCTCGCGATGTTTTTTTTATCAATTACACTATATAAAGAATCGAGTGAAGGATTTAAAGCAAAGATTTTTTCGGTGAATTCTAAAAGCAACAGAGAACCTAAATGTTGGTGTTCAAACTGTGGTAAAATTCCACAACTCATTTCCTCTCTTTCATTCATATAGGTGATAGAAACGATTCCTACGGGGTAATCATTATAGTATGCAATGTAAAATTCATTTAAGGTAAGAGGGTACTCTTCTTTTCTTTTATAAATATTTTGAATCATATAGTAAATATTTCCTAAATATGAGTGAACATCACTTTTCATCAAACTATCAATGACCTTTTGGTGTTCTGGTAAATTATTATAGCTTTCTAAAACAAAATTATCGAGTTTCATATGGCACATCCTTTTAATTATTATACTAAAAAAAAGAAGAAGTAGAGTTATTTTCTTCTTTTTTTAACTTTTGTTTTCAAAACTTGTAAATGAGGGAAGGCATGTACAATTCTTTTTTCAAATGTTTTCATAGAATTTTCTACTTGCTTTTTTACTAAATGCGTAATTCTTTCGGTATCGTCTTTTTTAATAAGTTGTCTTTTTTGAATGTCTTCGCCTACATGTTGAATATTTTTAATAATTTTAAAGGAGATAATATTATCAATGAAATAAACAATAAGGAAGATAACGGTAAGCGAGATTAAAAGTGGAGTACTGATTTTATTTATGAGCCCTAAAAAGAAGGGATTGGTAACATACATGATAAATAGACCAAATAACCCAAAAGGTACCATCGTTTCAAGACAAATACGGCCATTAATATTAAACCGGTATCCTGAGTAATCCCACCAACGTGTATGAAAGATTTTTTCCAAAAAATAACTGGTGAAATATTCGAGTAAAGAGCAGCAAAGAATAATCATAATAAATAAGGTAACAGGATCATTTAAATAACGATTTAATAAAACCGTCATAATTAAGGCTCCATGACCATAGATTGGACAATAAGGACCGATTAAAAAACCGCGGTTAACAAATTTATGGTCGGAAACAAGCTTACAGGCAACTTCAAGGCACCATCCTAAAAACGAGTAGATGAAAAAAAGTAAAACATAACGACAAAATAATAACAACATCTAAAACATCCTTTCAATAAGAACATTATATCGAGATTTCTTTTCCTTTGTAAATAAAAATAAAAAGACAAAGATAAAGTATCTGTTGGATAAAGCTTTATTCATTGACTAATACTTGACACATCTTAAAAAAAATATACAAAAAGAAAAATAAAATGGATATAATAGTACTATCGGAGGAATGAAAAATGAAGAAAAAAACAGTAGCCGCTTTATTAGGCGGAGCAGCCGTAGGAGCCGGTTTAGGAATTTTGTTTGCTCCTAAAAAAGGAGAAGAAACAAGAGCCGATTTAAAAGCAAAAATGGAGGAACTTGTTAATAAAGCTCGGAACATTGATATGGATGACGTTAAAGAATACGTTGTTACCAAAACAGATGAAATAGAAGTGGCTTTAAAAGATTTAGATAAAGAAAAAGTTCTCGCTTTGGCAAAGAAAAAATCAAAAGAAATTGAAAAAAGTGCTAAAGATTTAGTTAACTATGTTAAAGACAAAGGAGAACCCGTTTTAACAGAGGCGGCTAATGCGGTAAGACAAAAAGCTATTGAAACGACAAAAGCTGTTTTAGCTAAATTAGAGGAATCAAACTAATTTATACAGAAAAAAAGAGTGCATCTAAAATAATTACATTGCAGTCTAGAGAAAAATTTTGTATAATATGCAAACAAAGAAGTGTTAGATTTTATAGCACTTTTTTTGCCTTACTCTTAAAGGAGGAGTAAATATTAATGAATAATTTTTATACAAAATATGAATATGCTCAAAAAATGTTGGAAACAGAACTAAATATATTGATTGATTCTTTTGAAAGAAGACATGGCTATACACCTGTTGAACATATTAAAACAAGATTAAAAACCCTGCCTAGTATTCAAAAAAAATTAGAAAAAAAAGGATATAGTTACTCGAAAGAAAACATTGAAAAACACATTATGGATGTTATTGGGTTTCGAATTGTTGTTTCCTTTTTGTCGGATGTTTACGATATCGTTTCTTTAATTAGTCATTCTACTAACTTAATTATCAAACAACGTAAAGACTATATTGAAAACCCTAAAGAATCGGGTTATACCAGTTATCATTTAATCTTATTAGTACCTATTTATCTGGAAAATTATGTGGAATATATTCCAGCTGAAATACAAGTACGAACTGTTGCCATGGACTTCTGGGCGAGTCTTGACCATAAAATTAGGTATAAGTTTAAAGAAGAAATTCCTAGTGAAGTTCAAAATGAAATGGTAAGTTATGCCAAAGACATTCGTGAACTTGATCATAAAATGTATTATATGAATAAAATAGTGAACAAATATCAATAGGTTCACTTTTTTATTGTTATTTTTTTTTCAATCACTTATAATTATAATATAGAAAAGGAGTGACGAGAAAGGATGTATTGCAGTGAATGTGGTGCAAAAATAAAAAAAGATGCCTTTTTTTGTGGTGAGTGTGGTACGAAAGTAGACTTAAAAAAAACGAAGGAAGCTCCCCAAAAAGTAAGGCAACCGATGACTAAAGAAAAAAAGACTGCCTTAATTATTTTTATTGTGCTTTTATGTGTCTTTTTGGGAGCCTATAAGTATACGTGTTTTATCCTTGGTCCGTCTGGTATTACGGATAAATATATGGCTTCTTTAAAGAAAAATAGTTTAGAAGATATTTATAATTCTTTAAGTATCGACGGGGATACCACTTTTACAACCTTAGAAGAATTTAAGAAAGTTTATAACGAAGAAGAAAATAGCTTTAAGGATATTAAAAGTTATGATTTAGAAAATGTTATTTACAGTGACGATAATAAAACTGCGACTGTAAGAGTTAATGTAAAAAAAGAAAATGGTGATGAGAAAACTCTTTTAGCTACTTTAAATAAAAGTGATAAAAAGAAATATTTCTTCTTTGACGATTGGAAAGTAGAAAGTTTGACCAACAACGGTTATTCCATTACAGGTGTTGAAATTTTAAAGGATTTTGAAATAAAGGTGCCTAAAAATAGTAAATTAAATATCAATGGCATTGATGCTGACCCTAAATTTATGGAAAGTGATTCTTATGAGGAAGGCTTAGATGTTTATGTTATTCCAAATTTATTTGTTTCAATGATTCATATTAAAACAACTTTACCCAATCAAATGGTTATAGAAGATGATAAAACTCTAACAAATTATAGTAATCAATATGAGGTTCAGGTTTCTTTAAATAACTTAACGGATGACATGGTAACCACTTTAAAAGAAGAAGTAAAAAAAGATATTTCAAACCTTTATGAAAATATTATTGACAAGAAAAATTGGGATAGTATTAAAGAAAATTATATTTATAATAATGTGAATCTTTCTGCTTTAGAAGAAGACTATATGGATTTATATACTGCTTTAACTAACGAAGAATTAACTTTAAAGAAATTTGATGTAACAAGTGTAACCTTATCTAATGTGAAATTAAGTGATGAAGGCAAACTTGTTATCACCACTAAATATAACTATGACTATATGGTTAATTATAAAAGTTTCATGGGTGATCAAAAAGAAAAAGAGGGACAAAGTTCTTACACTTCAACTCTAACTTATGATTATTATGATAATGCCTATAAACTAAATGAAGTTTATAACATGGTTAATCATTTTAGTACATGGTAAAAAGAAAGGAAAAAGATAAAATGGCAAAATTTTGTACAAAATGTGGAAAAAAATTAGAAGAAGGCAAGGCATGTGAATGCGAGACTAAGGAAGTAAAAGAAAAGATTGTTGTGACGAATAATACAATGGTAAATGATTATTTAGAGGTTTTAAAAGGAATGTTTACTAAACCTTTAGATACTATGAAAGATTATGCTAAAAGAAGTAAATTTAATTTAGGGCTTATTATGATTTTATTAAATGCTATAATTTTTGGCCTCTTTATTTTCTTATTTGCTAAAGAAGGTATGAATGGTGTTTACACTATGATTTATGGCAAATCTTCTTTATTTGGTAATGTTACTAAAAATGTGGAAATTCCGATTAAAATCTTTTTCATTTCCACGTTAATGATGGTTGTTTACCATTTCTTACTAGGAGGTTTTATTCATTTTATTTCGACAACAATTATGAAAAAAGAATCTGATTTAAAGAAGACCTATTCCTTAATTGGCTGTGCGGCTACGATTACGACGGCCACAACTTTGCTTGCTTTAATTTTTATATATGTTAATATATGGTTATGCTTAATTGTTTTAAGTTTAGGAAGTCTTTTTTATTTAATTAATCTATTTCATGGTTTCTCAGAACTTACAAAAGTAGATAAAAATAAAATGGCCTACACCTTCACGAGTGCTTATGCTGTAACACTATTTATAGTTTGTTATGTTTTACCAAAGATTTTTAGTTAAAAGCTAAAAGTCTTTTTTTGACAGGTTTTGTTGAATCAGGTGCAAATGAATTTTTAATATGTAGAATAAGGACCGTTTTTTCGAAAAAAACATCAACTGAAACCACCATAGATGTTAGCTGGCATAAAAACAAAACCAAAAATCAAATTTCCTTTGCTTAAGGATAAGGTAGCAAAAGACTATTTACAGAAAAAAAGCGGGACTGTTCTATTTAAGGCAGGTTGTCAGTTTAGTCATCGGTATTGCAAGGAGGATATCTCTAAAGACATTAAACTTATTTATCCTAATATTAATATGATTAATTCCGAAGCTGATATTGTGTTAGAAGAAGATGAGTTCTATGTTAACTTAGAAATTAACTACTATAATACCGCCGATAGTTTTGTTAAAAACGAGATGTATTTTTGTTAGTTACTTTTAAGACAAGTAAAGACGTCCCAAGAATATAACAGTGTTCAAAAAATTTATCAGATTAACTTAAACAGTTATGATACTTTAGGCCAAGGAGACTTTCTCTATCGTAGAATCTTACAAGATATGAAATATCACATGAAACGAAGTGATTTAGTAGAAATTATCGATATCAATCGAGAAAAATTACGACAAATCGATTATAATACTTTCATGAACAGCGAAAATTTGCTTGAGAAAGCGTTATACATCTTTATCTGTGATGATAAAGAAAGATTAGACAAAGTTTATAAGGGTGATAAATTAATCGAAGAAAAAAACAGTCTTATTAAAGATGCCATGCTTTATTATGACCGAGACAAAATGTTTTTAAATGCTTGTTACAACAAAGGATATAGTAAAGGTAAAACGGAAGGATACAATAATGCTCAAACCTCTATTGCGAAAGAATTCCTAAAACTTGAAGTTCCAATCGAAAAAATAATGCTGGCAACCGCCTTAAGTGAAAAGGAAATCTTGGCCTTAAAAAATGAATAAAATAATGAAAAGAATCTTTGACAGGTTCTTTTTATAATGGTATAAAAAAACAATATCTATATTAAAGTAATAGAAATTGTTTTTTTTTACATATCAATATTATTGGGAATGAGATAGTCTAAATAGTTAAGGATATCTTCCTTTGTATAAGGACTGTCTTTTTTTAAAAATTCTAGGGCCACATTGAAAACGGCTCCAATGTAAAATTTAGCCAAAATATTTGCAGGTACTTTTTGAGTATCTTTTTTTTCTAATTCTTTTAAACGCCTATTTACATCGTGATCTAAAACATCATAAATAATATCTACCATGATACTATTACGATTATTAATCATAATAGATAAATAAATATCCTTTTTATTTTCTATATGATTCAAAAAAATAGAAATGAGATTGAGATAATATTCTTTGGTATTGGAAATATTGTTATTAGCTTTTAATTCACTTATAAGAGAATTTTTTAAACTTTGAATGGCATCTGCTAAAAGTTCGTATTTATCACTATAATGAGCATAAAAAGTAGAACGGTTAATCAAAGCTTTATTACAAATATCCGAAACTTTAATTTCTTCAAAAGTTTTTTCTTTCATAAGATTGGTAAGTGTCTCAAATAAAGCATTTTTGGTCTTAATGACACGTAAATCATTTTTATTCATGTAATCACCTCATGAATCATTATACTTAAAAATAAACATTTGTAAAGATAAAGAACATAATGTAGTTTAAATATACATACATTTCAAACAAAGTGTTGGATATCATACAACTATAAACTTATGTTGGTGAAAAAAGAAAAGAAGAAGAATAAAATAGTTAAGCGTGAAGGGAGTTAATATTATGAAAAAATTTGCTGAAAAAATTTGTGAACATAAAACGGGCATTCTTCTTGTTTCTTTAATTCTTATGGTCTTTGCCTTTGTTGGCATGAAACTTACGGGTATTAATTATGATATCCTTGTTTATTTACCACAAGAAATAGAAACCGTACAGGGTCAGGATATTTTAACAGATGAATTTGGCATGGGAGCTTATTCCGTAGTGATTTCAGAAAACCTATCGGGTCAAGCCTTACTTAACTTAGAAAAAGAGTTTGAAAATATTGATGGTGTTAATAAAGTAATTAGTGCCTATGACCTTTTAGGAACGACCATTCCTATGGATATGTTACCTAGTGAAATAACAGAAAAATTACATCAAGATAATACAGATTTATTTTTTGTAACCTTTGAAGAATCAACATCTTCTACGAAAACATTAGAAGCTATTTCACAAATGAAAGAGATTGCGAAAGACAAAGTTAGAATAGGCGGTATGAGTGCTATGGTTTTGGATACCATGAATTTATCCGATAAAGAAATCTTCGTTTATATTTGTATTGCCGTTATTTTATGTCTTGTTGTTCTTGAACTATCTTTGGATTCTTA
The DNA here is from genome assembly GCA_934098555.1 of uncultured Bacilli bacterium. Classification (GTDB taxonomy): domain Bacteria; phylum Bacillota_I; class Bacilli_A; order RF39; family UBA660; genus Ventrenecus. The sequence goes on along the minus strand of CAKOOQ010000001.1, from coordinate 39,414 downwards.
TTTTGTACCGGTGTTACTACTTGGTAATATTGGTATTGCTATTTTATTTAATTTAGGAAGTAATATTATTTTTGGTAATATTTCCTATATTACAAAAGCGTTAGTCGCTGTTTTACAACTTGGTGTTACTACAGACTTTTCCATATTTTTGTATCACGCTTATGAACATCAAAAAGAAAAGGGCTTAAAAAACAAGGAAGCTATGGTCGAAGCCATCATGGAAACATTTTCTTCCGTGACAGGTAGTAGTTTAACAACCATTGCCGGTTTCTTAGTTTTATGTACGATGAGCCTAACTTTAGGAAAAGATTTAGGTCTTGTTATGGCTAAAGGTGTTTTACTTGGAGTTATTTGTGTTTTAACGGTCTTTCCTAGTTTATTACTTACTTTTGATAAACTTATTACAAAGACAAAACATAAACCAGTTACCATTCATTTTGAAAAATTTAATGCCTTTGTTGTAAAACATCATGTTATTATTTTTATCCTTTTTGTCTTACTTCTTGTGCCTGCTTACTTAGCTAATAACAATGTAGGAGTTTATTACAAAATTGATAAAAGTTTGCCCGATACTTTGGAAAGTATTGTGGCTAATACCGAATTAAAAGAAAAATTCAATATCGTTTCCCCGGAAATTATCTTGGTGGATAAAGATATGAAAGCCGATGATATCAGCAAGATGACGAGTGAAATTACAAATATTTCGGGTGTCGATTTTGTGCTATCATTTGCTAAATTAAAAGAATATGGTTTAACAGAAAATATGTTACCAGAAGATATGGTTAAAGTTTTTGAAAGTGATAACTATCAAATGTTATTTTTAAACTCTACTTATGATATTGCTACTGATGAATTAAATAACCAAGTAAAGGAAATTAATACTATTATTAAAAAATATGATGAAAATGGTATTTTAGCTGGCGAAGGACCCTTAATGAAAGATCTTGTTTTAACTAGTGATCAAGACTTTAAAAATGTGAATACTTCTTCTATTGTTTGTATTTTAATCATTATGATGTTCGTTTTAAAATCTTTATCTTTACCCATTTTACTTATTCTAGCTATAGAATTTGCTATTTTCCTTAATATGTCTGTTTCATATTTTGGCGGTGTTGTTTTACCATTTGTGGCTCCAATTGTTCTTGGAACTATCCAACTTGGGGCAACGATTGACTATGCTATTTTACTTACAACAAACTATTTAAAGGAAAGAAATGATGGCAAAGATAAAAAAGATGCTATGAAAGAATCAATGAATTATTGTGCCAATTCCATTTTTGTAAGTGGTATGTGTTTCTTTGCGGCTACCTTTGGGGTTGGTGTCTACTCAGAACTTGAGATGGTAGGTTCTTTATGTACCCTTATTTCTAGGGGAGCTATTATAAGTATGCTTGTTGTTTTAACGGTTTTACCATCTATTTTACTTATATTTGATTCTATTATTATGAAAACAACAATTTTAAAGAAAAGAGGAAAAAGTATGAAAAAAAAGGAAAAGAAATTAGCAACAGCCCTTTTAGTATTCAGTTTAGTTTTACCATATAATGTTTTTGCTCTTCAAAAAGAAGAAACCGTTTATACAAAATTAAATACCGATGGCTCTGTAAAATCTACTTTTGTGACGAATCATTTAATCAATGAAGATAAATTAGAAACTATTGAGGATTATTCTAATCTTGAAAATATTATCAATATAAATAGTAATATTCCTTATACGCGTAATGCCGAATTATTAACTTGGAATGCCGGTGGCAAAGATATCTTTTATCAAGGTTCTTTAAATAAACAAATTCCGGTTTCTCAAAATATTACGTATACTTTAGATGGAAAGGATATTTCTCTTAAAGATTTAATTGGTAAAAAAGGCAAAGTAGAAATTACGATTAAGTATCAAAATAATGATAAAAAACTTGTCAATGTAAACGGAACAAATACCACTTTATATACGCCATTTGTTGTTACTACCGCGACAATTTTATCTAATACTGAAAATACAAATATTAAAATTACGAATGGTAAAGTGATTAACAATGGAACAAAAAGTATTGTAGTTGGTTTATCTTCACCTGGTCTATATGAAAGTTTAAATATGGATACCTTTAAAGATTTAGATACGGTAAAACTTTCTTTTGAAACCGAGAAATTTGAACTTGCTAGTATTTATTCTGTAATTACGCCTAAATTACTTGATAGTGATGATTTAAGTGTTTTTGATGAATTAAAAGGACTTTATAAAAGTGTTGATACCCTACAAGCCAGTATGAATCAAATTGAAGATGGATCTAAAAATGTTTTAAGTGGTTTAAATACCGTTTCTGGTGGAGCTTCTTTAATTAGTGAAAACTTAAATAATGTTTTAAATAAGTTAGAACAAATTAAAAATGGTACCGCGGATGTCAGTGATGGTTTAAAACAAATTTTAGCCGAATTAAAAAAAGCGAGTGGTTCTTTAACGAGTAAAGAAACGCAAGAGAAAGTAAATCAAATCAAAACTTTAATGGCAACAAATACGAAAACTATCGAAAATCTAACCGCTGGCAATCAAAAATTAAAAGAAGCTTACGAAACTTATGGTTTAAAAGATATGACATATGAAACTCTTGCTAAGACAAATTTAGAACTTTATAATCTAAAATATCAATATGAAAATACTTATAGTAATAATGAAAATTTAATAACTCTTTTAACAACAAATAACGAAGCTTTATCATCTACCTTACAAACAATGAATGCGACTACGAAGAAGATTAATGATATGCTAACAACATTAACAGCAGCTTTAAAAGAAGCTTCAACTGGTGCGGATACCTTAAAAGATGGAACCTCTTTATTAACAGAAGGTGTTAGTGTATTAAATAGTAAAATGAAAGAATTATCAGCTGGTACAACTACTTTAAAAGAAGGTATGACAACTCTTGATTCAGGAATTAAAACCTTTAATAAAGAAGGAATAAACACTTTAAGTTCTTATACAAATGATGCAAAAGTAGTCACAAATAAAGTAGAGGCTTTAGTAGAGTTAAGTGAAAATTATCAAATATTTACGATGAAAAAAGATGATACGGCAGCTAGTACTAAATTTATCCAAGTGTTAGATGGTGTAAAAGTCCCTAAAGAAGAAGAAAATACTCAAACAGAAACAAAAAAAGAAAGCTTTTGGACAAAATTTGTTAATTTATTTAGAAGATAAGATGAAAAAAGTCTTATCTTTTCTTTTGGGCATAGTATATTAAAGATACACTTGACAATTGAATGAATATTCAACTATAATGAATTTAGTTGAAAGAGTATTCAACCAAAGGAGGCGTACTATGGCAAAAGAAAAGAAATTTTTCAATCAATCTTGTGATTGTCATGTTATTCATAAAGAAGCCGTTTTAGTTGCTTTACAAAATAAACCGCAAAAAGAGGAGTTAGAAAGTTTATCGGTTCTTTTTAAAATATTAGGCGAAAAGACAAGAATTAATATTTTATGGGCTTTAGATAATCATGAAATGTGTGTGTGTGATATTGCTAATGCTCTTAATATGACTAAATCATCTATTTCTCATCAACTGGCTATTTTAAGAGAAAATGGCATTGTTCAATCAAGAAAAGAAGGTAAAGAAGTATATTACACTTTAGATGATGAACATATTAAAAAACTCTATGAAATAGGTTTAGAGCATATATTACACAGAAAGGAAAATGAATAAAATGGGAAAATATAAATATCATATTAACAACTTAGATTGTGCTAATTGTGCCAGGGAAATCGAAGAAATGTTAAATAAAAATGAAAATTTTAATAATGCTTCGGTTAATTTTAATACTTGTAAAGTATCTTTTGAGTCTAAAAAAAATTATCGTTTAGAAGAACTAAATGAATTAATTAAAAAAGTAGAGCCAGATGCTTTTTTAACAGAAGAAGTAGTAGTAGAGAAAAAGGAATATCATTTAAGTATTTTACTAATGGCTATTCTTTTAGGCTTTATTTCTTATCTATGTCCTTTACCAAACTTTATAAAAATAATTTTCTATATCATAAGTTATACGCTTTTACTTTATAAAACTACTTTTAATGCCATTAAAATGTTAATCAAAGGACAAGGTATTAATGAGAACGCTTTAATAAGTATTTCCTGCCTTGGGGCCTTATTTACAGGTAACATCTTAGAAGGTATGATGGTCATTTTCTTATATACGATTGGCAAAATTTTAGAAGAAAAAGCTATTCATAATTCTCGCCAATCTATTAAAGAATTATTGGACATTAAATCCGTTGTTGCAAACAAAAAAGTTAATGATGAAATTATCGAAATACCGGTTGAAGAAGTAAAACTTAAAGATATATTATTAGTCAAAAAAGGTGAGAAAATACCTGTTGATGGGGTTATTGTTAAGGGTAGTAGTTTACTTGATACCTCCGCTTTAACAGGTGAAAGCGATAAAATAAAAGTTTCTTTGGGTGACAAAGTTTTATCAGGAAGTATTAATACCGAGAATGTTTTAGAAATAGAGGCAACTTCCTTATATGAAAATTCAACGGTGGCTAAAATTTTAGATTTATTAGAAAAGGCAACGGATAAAAAAACGAAAACAGAAACTATTGTTTCTAAAATAAGTAAGATTTATACCCCGCTTGTGATGATTTTAGCCCTTGTTATTACCCTTGTTTTACCTTTTACCTTTAAAATTTCTTTTTCAGATAGTCTTTACCGAGGTCTTACTTTCCTAGTTATCTCTTGCCCATGTGCGATAGCTATCTCCGTACCCCTTTCTTATTTTACTGCCATCGGAGTGGCAAGTAAAAAAGGTATCCTTATTAAAGGAAGTAATTATCTAGATAATTTAAGTAATGTAAAAAATATTATTTTTGATAAAACCGGCACACTTACAAATGGCAGTTTTCAAGTTTCCCAAATTGTTATCACCGATGATAATGTAAAAGATAAATATACCATGGATGAAATTATTGATATCTTAATTAAGGGAGAATCTTTTTCTAATCATCCCATTGCCAAATCTATTTTAAAATTAAAAGACATTAAAGTGGATAACCAAGATGTTAAAGATTTTAAAGAAATAACAGGCAAGGGAATATCCTTTACTTTAAATGATAAAAAAATATTGCTTGGTAATAATAAGTTGTGTCCTTGTGCTTCTTATGCTTCTTTACATTTAAATATTGATGGGGAACATGTAGCGTCTATTATGATAGATGATGGTATCAAAAAAGAAGCAAAATCTGTCATTACGAAACTAAAAAGTATTGGTATTAAAACGTATATGTTTACCGGAGATAAAAAAGAAGTGGCGCTCGATATTGGCCATAAATTAGGAATGGATGAAATCAAATATGAGATGTTACCGACTGATAAATTTGCAAGTTTTGAACGGGTAAGCAAAAATAATGAAATTACTATATTCGTTGGAGATGGTATAAATGACGCACCTGTTTTAAAAAGAGCTGACATTGGTATTTCTATGGGTGGTGTTGGAACCGATAGTGCTATTGAAGCCAGTGATATTGTTTTAATGAGTGATGATTTAACTAAAATTACCGAAGCCATTGATATATCCAAATACACCAAAAAAGTAATTAAGCAAAATTTAACGTTTGCTATGTTCGTAAAAATAAGTATTTTATTATTAAGTGTTTTTGGTCTTGCCAATATGTGGTTTGCCGTTTTTGCTGATACAGGTGTTACTTTACTCACTATTTTAAATAGTTTAAAAATCATGAAAAAATTTAATAACCAATAATTATTAAACTTTTAATTGTTTAAATGTTATTATATAATACGCTTAGGGAGTGATAACAATGAAATATAAAAAAATGCGTGAATATTCTCATGAGGAATTTGTTAATTTAGTCATGAGTTTAGATGAAAAAGAATTATTAGAATTAAGTCGTAATTATGGTGGGTATCCTGTTTTATTTAGAATGGCATTAGATGATAGAATAAATCATATTCCTTTTATTCAAACGGGAGCTGCTATTATCATTAGAAATGAAAAAGGACAAATTCTATTACAAGAAAGAACGGATCGGAATAAATGGGGGTTGCCAGGAGGGTGTCAAGATTTAGGAGAAGATTTAAGACTAACAGCTATCCGGGAAGCTTTTGAAGAAACAGGAATTAAATTAAATCCAGAAAATTTAATTCTAATAGATACTTTATCTGGAGAATCTAGAAAAAATAGTTATCCTAACGGGGATATTGTTTATAATAATACCTCTTTATATCTTGCTGATGTTAACTTAGAAAATGCTTCTAGGTTAAAGGGAGATTCTGAAACTAAGAGATTAAAATTCTTTTATCCTGAAGATGTTCCTAATAATTTAATGGATGGAGATTTAATAGCCAGTTATATGAGTTATTTAAATAGCTACAAAAGAAGCAAAAAAAGACCTTTAACAAAATAGGGCCTTTTTTTTATACAAGTATATTATATCAAATTTATTCATTAAATAAAAGACTGGAAAAAATGTCCTAAAATGTTAAAATTTTAAGCGAGGTGGTTGAGTGAAAGAGTTTATAAAAAATGTGAAGTTCGTGTGGAAATACGCGAAAAGTGAAAAAAAGAAGATTATTGTCTATTTTCTTTTAAGTGTTTTTGGTATTTGTTTTAGTATTTTATTTCCATTTATGTCTGCAAAACAAATCGTTTTATTAACAAATGAAAATATAAAACAATTTATTTATATGTCTGTAATTGTTCTTATTTGTATTCTTTTAGAAGATACTTTGGATTATTTTAAGAGTAAGTTGTATCAGAAAATATTTAGACAAATCTATATAAATATTCAATCAGATTTAGGTGCGGAAATATTGAAACTTAGTAATCAAACTTTAGAAGAAAATGGTTCAGGAATATTTATTCAAAGATTAATTGGCGACACGAAAAATATTTCAACTATTTTTACAGATTTAAATAAATACATTAATGGCATTATTGCCAATATTGGTATTTTAATAACTTATTTTATTTTAAGTAAAACAGTGTTTATTTTTGTTTTGTTTGCTTTTTCTATTCGAATGATAATCGAAGTGTTAAGGATAAATATCTACAACAAAAACAATGCAAATTACAAAAAGAGTAATGATGCTATGACAAGTTTCACGGGTGAAATTGTAAGAGGTGCCGAAGATATTAAAATGTTAAATGGTGAAAAAAGTTTTTTAGATGAACTTAGAACACGTTTTGAAAACTTAAATTCAGAAAAATACACCATGGAAAAAATTAATTTAACTTATTTAGTAATTAGGTGGTATTGGGCAGCTATTTCGCTTTTTGTTATTTCATTTATTATTGGTATCTCTGTTTTGAACGGTTCTCTTGCTGTCGCGACGGGTATTGTTTTATTTAACTTTGGTAATCGGTATAATAGTTTGGTCCAAAATATTACAGGCTTTCATGAATTAATTAAAAAGTTTAATTTATCTGCTACGAGAATATTTGATATTTTTGAAGATGAAAAATATGTTAAAGAAACTTTTGGAGATAAACATTTAGACAAAGTGGATGGTAACTTTGAATTTAAAAATGTTAATTTTAAATATAAGGAAAATAAAGTTTTGAATCATTTGAATTTTAAGGTAAAGGCTAATGAAACAGTTGCTTTTGTAGGTAAAAGTGGAGCAGGTAAAACAACAATATTTAATCTTCTTTGCAAAATGTATGATAACTATGATGGTAAAATTACTATTGATGGCGTAGATATAAAAGAGTTAGATAAAGATTCCATACGAGGTAATATTACAATTGTCAGTCAAAATCCTTATATATTTAATATGAGTATTAGAGATAATTTAAAATTAGTTAAAAAAGATTTAACTGAAGAAGAGATGATTGAGGCCTGCCATTTGGCTGCTCTTGACGATTTTGTTGAATCTTTGCCATTAAAATATGATACCATTGTTGGTGAAGGTGGTATAACTTTATCTGGAGGACAAAAACAAAGACTAGCGATAGCTAGAGCCTTTGTTCAAAAAACAGAAATCATTCTTTTTGATGAGGCTACATCAGCTCTTGATAATGAAACACAAGCCAAGATTCAACAAGCAATTGATAACCTTCAACAGGAATATACCATTTTAATAATTGCTCATCGTCTATCAACTGTAAAAAATGCTGATCGTATATTAATGATTGAAGATGGACGTATTGTTGCCGAAGGAAAACATAATGAACTTATTAAAAATTGCAAACCGTATAAAGAATTATATGAAACAGAAATTGTTAAGCAAAAATAACCTTGTGTCAAATAATTTATTCGACAAAACTTGTCAAAATCTTCTCTTGCGAAAAATGGTAAAAGTGGTTAGTATATTAGGCGTCAAGCCAAAAAAGGTTTGATGGTGGATTTCCTATCGTTGACAGCGTTAATGTCATTATTACTACCCCAAACAACTTTAAATTTATATGTATATAAATAACACTTTCTTTCTAAGAAAAGGAAATTCGCCGAGAGTAGCCTATGGGTTACTCTTTTTTGATTGACAAGCCTTTCTTAGAATGATACTCTAAGGATGAATAGAAGGAGAAGGTTATGCGTAAAAAAGAATTTTTAAAAATATTAAGCGATAATCTTCAAAATATCGATGACGAAGACCGCGAAGATATTTTAAAAGAATATAATGATTATATCGAAGATAAAACAAAAAAGGGCTTAACGGAAGAAGAGGCCGTAAATGTTTTTGGTAGTCCCAAAGAACTTGCCAAAGAACTTTATAAAACATATAAACCTAAAAACGAAGTTTCTAAAAATACGTTAGAAGATTTTTCAGAGTATTTACTTTCTTACATTCAAAACATTAGTCAAGATTTAAGTAGCAGATCTTTTAAAGAAATCGTTTATTTAATTATCGAAATTTTACTCTTTTTATTAGTTATTTCTTTAGGGCACATTCCTTTTTCATTACTTATTAATTTAGGAAAAAATATCTTTTATATTTTATCAAGCCCTTTTAATCGTATTTTTTACTATGTTTGGAAATTTATTTTAGAATTATCTTATATCTTGATGGCTTTTTATATTTTTAAAACAGCCTTAGATAAAAAGTTTTTCCAAAAAGAAATTTCTTATGAGAAGAAAAATAATATCATTCCACCTCAAGGCGAGACCATTATTAAAATATTTAGTTATCTTTTAAAATTTGGGGCTATTATTATGCTTTTTGCCCTTAGTATTTATTTAATGGTTATGGTTTTTGTTTTAGCCCTTGCCATTTATTTACTTCTCCACCAAGTCTATTATTTTGGTTTGTATTTGATTATCTTTTCATTATTTATCTTTGGCTTTTTATTTTTTATGATTTTATATCATTTTGTAGCTAGCCGTAAAGGCTATGCCAAAATGTTTTTAATAAGTTTTGTTGGTACGATTCTTCTTTTAGGTTTAGGCTGTGTTATGGCTTTAGATGAACTTTCTAAAACGGAATTCATAAGTGGTGTACCAAGTGATTTAAAATTAGAAACGTTAACAGAAGAACTTATTATGAATAAAGATACTGTTTTTATAGGCAATATTGCTAACTATAATATTGACAATAATTTAGACACAATTAAAGTCACTTATGAATATTATCCCCTTAGTAATGCCATGAAAACGGACATTGTTAAAAAAGATAATCTTGTTTATTTAAATTATACTTTAGAGAAGATTAATATAAAAACAGATATTTTAGGACATATGATTAAAGATTTAAAAGAAAAAAAAGTTTATGATTATAAACTAGAACCAACTATAACAGTGAGCGCTAATGAAAAAAATATTGCTATGATTAAAAAAAATCGTCAAAAATATTATCAAAATAAAACTAATTATTCCAGTTGTGAATTTATAAGAACTTATAAAATTTTGAATAGCGTTTTAAGTAGTGATAGTGATTATATCTATTTAACTTTACAAAGTTTTTTAAGTGACGATGTTCAAACTGTTAAAGTAAAAAAGGCTCTTTTAAATGAAGTTTCTATTGGCGATAATTATGAGTTTACTTTTAAAACATATCAATCCTATATTGATACATCTATCGAAAATTTATTTACCGAAAATGAAGTTGTTAAAATCGTAAAAACTGACAAAGAAGGAATGAATCAGATAGAAGAAGATAGTTGTTCTAACTTTTATTAATAAGTTTCGTTTATTTAACGATTCTTTTTTTGTTTTGGTGAATTTTTTTTCTTTTTGTGATATCCTTATAAAGAGGATGGTAATTATGGAACAATTAAATACAGAAGTCAGTATGTTAGAAAGATACGGCGAAAATTTAACTCAAAAAAAATATATTACAGACCCAGCCATTGCGCGTGATGAGGAAATAAAACAATGTATATTAACGCTTTTAACTCCTGAAAAAAGTGCTCTTTTAGTAGGTAAGCCTGGTATTGGTAAAACAGCGATAGTAGAAGGACTTGCGTATCGTATTCAAAATAATTTGGTTCCTGATGCTTTAAAAGGCTGGGAAATTATTAAAGTAAATATTACTTCATTACTTGGCTCTGTGGTAAGTGATGGGCAAACAGAAAATAGAATTGATTTATTAGTAAAGGAATTAAATCAAAAAGAAAAGACCATACTATTTATTGATGAAACACATGTTTTGGTTAATAAAAATGCATCCGCAAATGGTGGCATCGACTTTGCTAATATGTTAAAAGCAGGTCTTGATAGAGGAACCATTAAAATGATTGGAGCAACGACTACCGAAGAATATGAAACTTATATTTTACGAGATAGAGCGTTTTTAAGAAGATTTCAAAAAATAGATGTTTTAGAAACGTCTAAAGAAAACACTGTCAAAATTTTAATGGGGACCGTTTACAAATTAGAAACCCAAATGGGGGTCAAACTTTCTTACAGCGATTTTATTAAAGAAAAAATAATGTGGTTTATCGTGGAAATGACGGATGAATATAAAAGAGTGTATGAAGTGGCTTCTAGGTATCCGGATATATGTTTAACGATTTTATCAAATGCTTTTACTTACGCTTTATATGATAATGAAAAAACGGTTAAAATAAAACATATTTATAAGGCTATTTGTAATGCCAAAAACATTTATGATGATGTTAAAGTAAAAGAAATCGAGCGTTTTAAAGAAGAATTTAAAGATTTAATTGTTGAAGAAAATGTTGATTTAAATGAAAGAGGTTGAAAAAATGGAAAAATTTAAAATAGTTCAAATTGGCTGTGGCAAAATGAGCAAATATATCATGCGTTATGTGTATGAAAAAGGTGGAATAATTGTCGGAGCTGTTGATAAAAATAAAGATTTAATTGGTAAAGATATTGGCTTTGTCATGGAAAAAGAAGATAAAAATGTTTTTATTAATGATGCGAAAGACTTAGATAAAATCTTGAAAGAGAATCATCCTGATGTTGCTATTATTGCAACGATGAGCTTTTTAAATGATATTGAGGAATCTATTAGAACATGTGTTAAAAATGGCGTAAATGTTTTAACAACTTGTGAAGAAGCCTTTTATCCTGAAAATTCAAATCCAAATCTTTATCAGGAATTAGATTCGCTTGCTAAAGCGTTTAATGTCACGATTACAGGGTGTGGTTATCAAGATATTTTCTGGTGCAATATGATTAGTAGTATTTGTGCTTCCACTTCTAAAATAACCAAAATTAAAGGTATAAGTTCTTATAATGTAGAAGATTATGGTATTGCCCTTGCTAAGGCCCATGGAGCAGGTTTAACAGACAGTGAATTTGAAAAAGAAATAGGTAGTATGAATCATATGGATAAAAAGACCCTTCAAAATCTTATTGATAATCGAGCTTTTTTTCCAAGTTATATGTGGAATGTAATGGGAGCTTTATGTGATAAACTTCAACTTCATATTACGGATATTTCCCAAGAGTTAGTACCTGTTTTAACAGATGAAGAACTAACAAGTAGTACTCTTAATATGACTTTGAAAAAAGGTGACGTAAGGGGAATGAATGCTTGTGTTAAAGCAAGTACCAAAGAAAATATTTTATTAGAAATTATGTGTATTGGTAAAGTTTATACAGAAGAAGAAAAAGATATTAACGACTGGACTATCTTTGGTGAACCTACTACAAGAACCGTAAATGAAGAACCTAATACGGTGTTGCTTACTTGTGCAGATGTCGTAAACCGTATACCAGATGTCTATCATATGTCAAGTGGCTTTGTTCCTATTAGTAAGTATCCTGAACCCCATTTCTTAATGTCATTGCAAAAATAGAAGAGGTGTTTTATGCCTGAAAAGTTAAGAGATAAAAAAATTTTGTATGGTTTATTACTTTTCTTTTTTTTGATAGTGATTCCTTTAGTAAGCTATGCTGTATTAAAAGGTAAATTTAAAGTAAAAGAATTTAAAGATGTTGTCGAAGTAAATTATCAAAGTGATTTTAAAGAGGCCAGTGGAGAGGTTTGTTATGGCAATTTCTTTAGCTGTAACGAGGTGACTGTCTCAAAAGAGGGAGTAGTGGACACGAGTAAAATTGGGGAATATACCCTTAAATATACTTATGAATATGAAGGACAGAAATTTTTTAAAGAGCAAAAAATTGAAGTAAAAGACTTGGAAGCTCCTCATATTACTTTGGAAGATGAAAATATTACGGTTTGTCCTAATGGTAAACTTCGGCAATATAATGTCAAGGTAGAGGATAATTATGACAAAGATGTAAATGATAAAATAGAGACTAAATATCAAAATAGTAAAGTTATTTTTGAGGTGACCGATAAATCTGGTAATAAGGCTACCTTGGAAAAAGAAGCTACTTTAAAAGATGAAGACAAACCTTTAATAACTTTAAAGGGAGAAAGTGTTGTCTCTATCAAAGCCGGCGATAAATATGAAGAATTAGGGGCCACGGCCACGGATGAATGTGACGGTGATTTAACCGATAAAATAAGTGTTGAATCTAAAGTGGATACAAATACTCCTGGTGAATATGAAGTATCTTATAAAGTGGTGGATAGTAGTCAAAATGAAGCAAATATAAAACGAAAAGTGTATGTTTATAAACAAAATAATCCGTCGGCTCCTGCGGGTAAAAGTATTTATTTAACTTTTGATGATGGACCAAGTTATTACACAAGTAAGTTGTTAGATGTCTTAAAAAAGTATAATGTTAAAGCTACTTTTTTTGTAACCAGTCAAGGTTTGACGAGGGGGTACGATGACGTTATTTTAAGAGAATATCAAGAAGGTCATACGGTAGGACTTCATTCTTATTCTCATAATTACAACGTTTATACAAGTGAAAATACTTATTTTAATGATTTATATGCCATTCAAAATAAGGTAAAAAAGATAACAGGTTATACGGCTAATATTATTCGTTTCCCAGGAGGAAGTTCTAATACCATAAGTAAAAGTTATGATGGCGGAACACATATCATGAGTACTTTAACAAAAGCCGTTGAAGCAAGAGGATTTCGTTATTTTGATTGGAATGTAGTTTCTGGTGATGCAGGCGAAACAACTAATACCGCAACTGTTATTTCCAATGTCATTGGTGCTTTAGGCAATAATAGTACTTATATGGTTTTGCAACATGATATTAAAGGTTTTAGTGTGGATGCTGTTGAAAGTATTATTAAATTTGGTCTTTCTCATGGTTATACTTTTCGCGCTATCACAAATGATACGCCAACTGTTCATCACCGTGTTAATAATTAACAAAAAGGCAAAAATGTGGTTCTTTTCTTTCTAAAAAAGTGTATAATTTCTTCGGAAGTGGTAAATTTGAAAGAAAGATATATTTTAAAAGAAGAAATATCCAAAATTAAAATTCCAAATTATAGTTTAAGTGAAGAGATTATTAATTCCTTATCCCATGGAATTGCCGCGGCTTTTAGTATTGCCGGTCTTATTTTAATGATTGTAAAAGCCAGTCATGAAAGTGTTACAAATTTAGTAACGGTAACGATTTTTGGAACAGCCATGATAATTTTATATACGATAAGCTGTATTTATCATGCCCTGTCACCCCATATTATGGGTAAGAAAATTTTAAGAGTGATTGACCACACGAATGTTTTTTTACTTGTTTTAGGAACCATTTTACCCGTTTCTTTAGTCGGTATTGGTGGCATACAAGGCTATTTTTTCTTTGGTTTTGTTGCCATAGTTACATTGGTAGGTATTTTCGCTTCTTGTGTAAATATTGATAAAGTGCAGTGGATTGAAGTTTTATGTCATTTAATGAATGGTTGGAGCGTTTTACTTTTTGTTAAGCCTTTAATAAGTCATATGGGTCTTACGCCCGTTTTATTCATTATATTAGGTGGTGTCATGTATTCTTTGGGAGCTATTTTATATGGCGTCGGTTCGAAAAAGAAGTACATTCATTGTGTTTTTCATTTTTTCTGTATTTTTGGCACTATTTTTCACTTTATCGCTATTTATGGTTATCTTATTTAAAGGATGGCTTCATATTTAAAACTAATTTTTTCTCATTATTAACAAAATAAATAACATCGTTTTTTCTTTCTTTGGGTATTTTTTTGTTTTGGTTTAAAACGAAAATCTCATCATCCAAAAGAGCGATGTTTTTTTCACCGGTTAGTTTCCTTAAAATATCTCTTTTGGTTTCTTTTAAAACTTCATAAAAACTTTCAATGTTGTATCTTATCTCACTTTTTTGACCATTATAAAAATCACTAACTAAAAAAACTAAGGTATTATTTTCTTGGTACATATATTGGATAAGATTTTTCTCAAAAGGAGAAAACGTTTTATTATTAAAAATGTCCGTTTGCCAATTTTGGAGGTCTTGATTCAAAAATTCTTCGACACATTGGTTTACTTTTTCTTCTATTTTTTGTTGGGTGATTTCAAAAGGTTCATGGGTTCTAAAGCCTTTAACACGAATGGTTTGTTCTATCTTTTTCGTTTTAACATACAAATAGTCTTGCATGAGAGGTGTCAAAATGCCTTTCACGTATTCTTTTTTTATTTCTGAAAAAATAAGGACTTCTCGTGCTTTACTTGCACAGTCAGAAAAATAAGGTACAAGTATTTTTGAGTCTTCATCCTCTAATTTTTTTGCTTTTATAATTTCATCCATAGTCATACAAAGTCCTTTTTCATCTTTAGCTACATAAAAAGGAAGAATGTCTTTTTCATTTACTAACTTTTGTAAGGCATTTTTCTTTGCTAAATCAAGGTAGCTACTATGTCTAACTTTTCCTTTTTTCTCTTGTTTTAAATCATAAAACTCTTCCTCAGGAATATCTAAAATGGCTATATTTTTTCTCTTTTTATAACTATTATAATTTCCTGCTTGAACAATCGCGTACTCTCTGGCCACAAAATTAAAATCTTTGGATGTTGAAATCCACATAGAATCTTTGGCATTGTTTTTGATATGTTTTATGACATAAAAAGATGGTAATATATTATTTTTTCTGAAAATAATGTCGATAATAGAAGCGTGATTTAAATCATGTTCTCTGGCCTGACAAAGAATATCTTCTTTAAGAGATAAGTTTTTTACATCCTCTTCATTTAAAGCACGATATAAAAGCATAAGCGTTCCTCTTTTCTAAATGATTCCTATTATATAAAGGCCCTTTTTTTCTGTCAAATAAAAACTTGCATTTATGACCATCTTGTGTTAGGATACATCTTACAAACGAGGGGGGAAAATTTATGAGTGAAATGAAACTATATCATATTCATCGTTCCAATGAAAACAACAAGATTTGGCAACCAAATAATAAAATTATCATGAAAGAAGATAGCCAAACAGGTCTGTACAAGCAGTACATGAATTTTAACCAAGGAGTTCTTTGCCAAACCAATACGGGCACTCAAAGAGTTTTATTATCAGAACTTCTTAGAGCAAAAATGTCGTTTTTGCAATATCGAGCTTTCATAAATCAAAGAGATATGATGGAAATTTTAGAACTTTTAAATGGCGCGGCTAATTTAAGTGACCAAGCAGATATCTTTAAAAGAGAACAAGCTTTAGAACTTTATCGTCAAAAATACGTTCCACATTTACCAAGTCGTCTTCATTCCATCTATTTATGTGATAAAGAGGGTAGAGATTACTGGTATGACATTTTAGAAGGAGATTCTAAATACATTTTTGAAGTGAAGGCCACAGGTAATATTTTTAAAACGAATGAACAGTTATTACCAGATGAAATTTTATCTTATGAAGATACGTATAAACAAGCCCAAAAATATTGGGAGCCAACGATTGGTTCTGATATGAACATGACCAATGAATATCTTGTTCAAGGTGAAATAGAGGTCTTAAGAAGAGTAAAATAAACATTCTTTAAGTAGGATGTTTTTTTCGTTTTGTTGTGTTAGAATAATATTTAAAAGGAGTGTTTTGGAAATGAATAAAATTAAATGTCCGCATTGTCATACGGAATTTGAAATTGCTAAAGAAGATTATGCGTTTATTTTAAATCAGGTAAGAGATAAAGAATTTTTAAATCAAGTATCCTTGAGTGAAAAAAAATTAAAAGAAGAAAAAGAAACCGCTATAGCGTTTTTAAAAGAAAAAATGACGCTAGAAAAGGATATGGCTATAAAAGAAAAAGAAGCAAAAATTACAAATTTAGAAGAACAACTTCAAAAAGAAAAGCAAGAACAGTTAAAAGAATTAGAGCGAGTAAAACAAAAGGAGGCCAGTATATCTGGGGAAGAAGTAAGAGGGTTAAAGCAGCAAATCGCCGACTTAAATCAAGAACTTAAAATAAAAGCTTTAGAAAAAGAAAGTGATATTGAAAAATTAAAAGCAAGAAAAAATGAAGAAATAACATCCTTGCAGAATAAAATTCTTTTAAATCAAAAAGAATATGCTTTAAAAGAGTCAAGTATGAAACAGTCTTTTGAGCAAGAAATTAAAAGTAAAAATGATATTATTGAATATTATAAAGATTTAAAAGCAAGACAATCAACCAAAATGATTGGGGAAACTTTAGAGCAACATTGTAATGCTGAATTTAGTAGAATTAGACCTATTTTAAGTAAAAATACATATTTTGAAAAAGATAATGATATTAAAACGGGTTCTAAAGGAGACTTTATTTTTAGGGAATATGATGAAGATAATAATGAACTTTTATCTATTATGTTTGAAATGAAAAATGAGGCGGATGAAACCGCTACGAAACATAAAAATGAAGATTTTTTCAAAGAATTAGATAAAGATAGAAAAGAAAAAAAATGTGAATATGCGGTTTTAGTAAGTTTACTTGAAATTGATAATGAAGTTTATAATGCAGGTATTGTGGATGTTTCTTATAAATACGATAAAATGTATGTCATAAGGCCCCAATTTTTTATTCCTTTAATTACACTTTTAAGAAATGCCTCTTTAAAGTCTTTAGAGTATAAAAAAGAAATCACTATTATGAAAAATCAAAATTTAGATATTTCACATTTTGAAGAAAATATGAATAAATTTAAAGAGGTCTTTGGTAGAAATTATCAAATCGCGTCTACAAAATTTAAAAAGGCTATTGAAGAGATTGATAAAACTATTGATCATTTACAAAAAACAAAAGAAGCTTTATTATCGAGTGAAAACAATTTACGTTTAGCTAATAATAAAGCTGAAGATTTAACGATTAAAAATTTAACGAAAAATAATGAAACAATGCAAAAATTGTTTGCTGAGGTAAAAGATAAAGAAGAATAAAAATTTCTTCTTTTATCTCTCTTGTGAATGTGGTATATTATTTCAGTGAAAGAAGGAATTTTAAATGGATAAAACTTTAATTTTTGGCCATCGAAACCCTGATACAGATACTGTTTGTTCTGCTATTAGTTTAGCATATTTAGAAAACAAACGGGGTATGCATGCTGAAGCCAGAGTTTTAGGTCATATTAATAGAGAAACGGCTTTTGCTCTTAATCATTTTGGCATAAAAGAACCAGAATATTTAAATAACGTAAAAGTACAACTTAGAAATGTACATTACAACAAAGGAGTTATGCTAGAAGAAAAGGCTTCTTTAATTGAAGTTGTTGATTATATGCATGAAAAAAATTGCACGGCTGTACCTATTGTTGATAGTGAAAAACACATTGCGGGTTTAATCACTCTAAAAGAGATTGCTAATATTTTTGTTGAAAATTCAAAAGACCATTTATATACGAGTTATCAACACATTGTAGATGCTTTAAAAGGAAAAGAAATCCTACGTTTTAAAGATGAATTTGACGGAAAGTTATATGCAGGAAGTTATCAAAGTCAAACTTTTATTGAAAAAGTAGAATTTACGCCAAGTGATATTTTAATTGTTGGTGACCGTTATAAAGTAGTAGAACATGCGATTAAAAGTGGTATTAGTTTAATTGTTTTAACGGGTAATTTAGAGCTTGATGAAACTTTATTAAATGAAGCACGTGAAAAAAAGGTAAGTATTATTTCAAGCTCTTATGATACTTATAATACTTGCAATAAAATTGCTTTAAGTAATTATGTTAAATCACTTGATTTAAACAAAACCCCAGCGGTTGTTTATGATCAAGATTATCTAACAGATTTTACAGCTATGGCTCAAAAACTTGGACATACGAATTATCCGATTTTGAATAAAAAAGATGAGGTATTAGGTTTGATACGTGTTACTGACACTGGAAAATATGATAAGAAAAATGTTATTCTAGTTGACCATAATAGTCTTGAACAAAGTGTTTCTGGTATTGATGAAGCAAGTATTATTGAAATTATTGATCACCATAATTTAGGTGCTATTGGTACGTCTATTCCTATTAATGTTCGTTGTATGCCAGTAGGTTGTACGTGTACGATTCTTTATCAATTATATCAAGAATATAATATCAATATTCCTAAAGATATCGCTGGCTTAATGCTATCCGCTATTTTATCCGATACTTTAATTTTAAAAAGTCCAACAACAACGGATATGGACCGTAAAGCAGTTAAAGAACTTTCAAAAATTTGTGATGAAAATTATGAAGAATATGGCTATCAAATGCTAAAAGCCGGAAGTAGTATCGAAGGCATGAGTGTCGAAGATGTTATCTATCAAGATTTTAAATCTTATAAAATTGGCAATGATACTTTAGGTATTAGTCAAATTACGACGATGGATTTTGACACAATTAAAAATCATATGGATGAATACGTCACAAAATTAGATGAACTTGCTAAAAATGATTATGCAGCTATCACGTTTTTTATCACAGATATTATTAAAAATGGTTCTTATGTTTTATATAACACAAATGCCAAAAATATTATTGAAGATAGTTTTGACTTAGAAGAAGTTACAGAAGGAACATTTATTAAAGATTTAGTTTCACGTAAAAAACAAATGCTTCCTAAATTAATGGAATCATTTGAAAGAAATAATTAAGAAAGGTGTTAAGCTTTTCTTTTTTTAATGATTAAATACTAAGATTAAAACGCTTAAAAAGAATAAAACACTTAGTAGAATGAATATTTTATTAATTTTGCCTTTTTGGTGTAAAAGAAGTGTTTCCTTTTGTTTTTTGGGTAAAGTATCTTGAAGAACTTCGAAAACATCATTTCCTTCTAATGTGTGAGAGGTATCCAAAACAAAAGTTTTTCCGTTTGAAAAGGCGTGATTAAAATATAGTTCTGCCTTAGAGATATTAGAAAGCAAAGGATCTTTAGAACCTAATATAATGGTGACAGGTACTGTTATGTTTGGAAAGGTATTATTGTCCTCATAAGAAAGCTGATTAAAGCCACCATTTTTAGAGTTACATTCTAAAAATTGCTTGGCACTATAAACACCTAACATTCCTTTATCAAGAACTATTTCGTCTGGTTTATTTTGTCTGACATTTTCTAATGCCTTATCATAAGCCTCTTTTAATTCTTTCATGGTAATTTCTTTATAAGTTTTAGGAAGATTTTTCATAGCTTCGATATGATCACTGGGAGACAAAAGTATTAGCCTAGAAATTTTATCGTCAAAATTATTATTTAAGTATTTCGTAGCAATTTCGGTTCCTAGGCTATGTCCTTCTAATATAATGTTTTGATAACCTAATTCTTTAACAAATTTTAAAGCTCCTTTTAAATCTTTTTGGGCATCTTCTACAGAATATTTTCCTACATCTTTTTCGGTTTTGAACACCTTTTCACCATATTGCCAAAATCTTTGATCGTAAGAAAAGAAATCAACGTTATTTTGTATATAGAAATTTCGCATTCTAGTTGTCATATTATTAAATTGTCCAGCCCCACGACCATTTATATGTACGACAACGGTTTCATTTTCTTCTTTTCCTTTAGAAAGAATACCTCTTAAAAGAGTACCATCTTCCGTATAAAAAGTTTGTATATTTATATTTATATTCATTATGATTCCACCTTATCTTAATATAAGTGTAATAAAATTCTTTTAATAAAGCAATGAAATTTAGTTTTAAAAATTATTTATTTTTGGTATCCTAATAATAGGAGAGTGATAATAGTGAAAGCATTAATAACAGGAGCATCATCAGGCATAGGTCGTGATATGGCTCGTTATTTAAATAGTAAAAAAATTGATTTAATATTAGTGGCTAGAGATGAAGAAAATCTTTTAAAGTTAAAACAAGAATTGACGGTTAATGTTGAAGTTTTAACGTATGATTTAACAGTTAAAGAAAATGTATATGAACTTTATGAAAAAGTAAAAAATGAAAATATAGATATTTTAATTAATAATGCTGGATTCGGTTTATTTGGAGAGTTTAGCCAAACTGATTTAGATAGAGAACTTAAAATGATTAATTTAAACGTTGTCGCGTATCATATTTTAACCAAACTTTTTTTACAAGATTTTATTAAAAAAGATAAGGGGTATATTTTAAATGTTTGTTCAAGTGCCGGTTTTTTAGCCGGTCCAAGATTATCGACATATTATGCCACTAAAAATTACGTTTTAAAGCTTACGATGGCTATTTATGAAGAATTAAGAAAAAGTAAAAGTCATGTTTCTATAAGTGCCTTATGTCCGGGTCCCGTGAATACCAATTTTAACAAAGTAGCTCATGGCAAATTTAGTATAAAAGGAGCCAATAGTTTTGATGTGGCTAAATATGGTATTGATAAAATGTTTCAAAGAAAATTACTTATTGTTCCAACTTTAAAAATGAAAATAGGCTTATTTTTCAGTCGTTTTTTACCTTATAAATTACTCCTTAAAATTATTTACCAAATTCAATATCGTAAAACAAACTAAATAAAAGTGTTTTTAAAGTTCAAAATATCTGCTATACTTTAAAATAAAGAGGAGTGGGCAAGTATGACAGAATTATTAAAAAAGGAACAAAAAATTTTAGAAATTGTTTCCGATATTTTTATCTTTATTTTAATCTTAATTTTTCCTTTAATTGTAGATAAAACGGGTTTTTTTCATATTTTGGAATGTAAATGGTATGCTTATATTATACTTTCTAGTTGTTACTTAGTGACAAGTACTTCTATTATTTTGTATTTCTTACTTTTTAAAAAAGTAAATTATTTTAAGAAAAAGAAATTATCTAAAATTCAAATGGCCGCCTTTTTCTTTTGGCTTATAAATATTTTATCTTGTTTAACGTCACCTTATTTAAAAACACACAACTTATTTGTGGGTGTCGGTAGAGGTGAAGGACTTTTAGTAACATCTTTATATATATCAACTTTTTTATACATCACAGAATTTGCCCGTTTCAAAAGAAAACACCTTTTGTATTTTTCACTTTCGTCTATTTTAATAAACACTATTGCCATTTTGCAATATATAGGTTTTAACCCATTTAATATGTATCAAGGGAGTATTGGTACCCATAATGTAAGCTTTATGGCTACCATAGGAAATATTGATTTTATTTCAGCTTTATACTGTCTTTTACTATCGGTTTCTTTTAATGCCTTTGTTTTTTTGGAAGAAGAAAAGAAAAGTTATAAAGTAATTCATTTGCTATCGGTATTCATGGGCTTTTTTATCTTAGGAATTATTGATGTTCAAAGTGGCAAAGTAGCCTTTTTAGCTACTTTAGCTTTGATTTTTCCTTTTCTTATTTTAAATAATAAAAGACTTAGCCGGGCCCTTATTATGTTAGCTACCATTTTGTTAAGTTACGGCGTTAATATTATCATTAATCCAGAATATCACTATGATTTACAAAAATTAGCATTATATTTTCAATTTAATTATCTTGTTATTCTTTTTCTTTTGGTTTGCGGGACTCTTCTTTATCTTTCTTACGTTTTAAGAAAGACAAATTACACTTTGAAAAATACCAAAAAAGTTTTAACAAGATACTATGGAGCTATTCTTATAAGTATCTTTTTCGGACTTGTTATTTTGTACCGTTATGATTTTAAGAGTGGTATTTTATATGAAATTCATGAATTATTACATGGTAATTTTGATGATAATTTTGGTACATACCGTGTCTTTCTTTGGAAACGAACGCTTCTACTTTTGTCAGATTATCCTCTTTTGGGTTCAGGACCCGATACTTTTGCCTTGCGTTTTATGGCTAGATTTACTGAGGATATTTCCCAGATGCAAAATGGAATTATTACCATTAATGATACCGCTGCGAATGTTTATTTAACGATGTTGGTTAATTTAGGTGTCGTTGGTTTATTAAATTATATCTTATTTTTGTTTTGGCAATTAAAAGATGGCTTACAAAAAATGAATCCCGCTTCTGAGCCTTTACTCGTGGCTCTTATTTGTTATTGGATTCAAGATTTTTTCAATTTATCTGTGGTTATTGTCAGTCCTATTTTTTGGCTTTTAATGGCTTTGCATTCTCGAAGTCTTTTAGATGTTCCTAGAAAACCGATTGAAAAAAAAGAAAATTTATAATATACTTGATTTAAGGTAGGAGTGTAGTAAGATACAATGAATAAGTTTGAGAATAATATATTAAAATTATCATTAGGGGGTATAGCTATATTTGCTATTGGATTATTTGTAGGTTATCAACTTAACCACAATACCATTACGTCATTACAAGGTTTTTTATTTAATGCCGCTGGCTATGCGACAGATCCTAATGCCACTGATTCCAATGCAACGGATTCCAATGCTACTGATAGTAATGCGACAGATTCCAATGCAACAGATAGTAATGCTACAAGTTCAAATGCTACGGATGCAAATGCATCTTTAACAGATAATGTTATTTATTTGGCAAATTTTGCCTTAAAAAATTCTACAGTAAAATTAGGTGATAAAGTTTATCTTGATTTAGTCACTAATGGTGCTTGTAATTCTGGAGCCTCTATTGTCTTTCAAAGTGAAAGTGGTTTATTTTTTACGGCCACTGTTGAATCTATCAATGATAATCCTTACATTGTCATCCCTAAAAATATTGTTGCTACAACTTATCATGTGACAGATGTTTTATTGGTAGGAAAAAATAATGATCATACAACCTTTACTAAACAATATAGTTCCTATGGCAATAATGTTTATGATTTTGAAGCATCATTAATAATTCAAAAAGAGGAAGAAGAAAAAGCCCCTGAAGAAGTAGAGAAGGTCCTTTTAAAAAGTATTTTTTTAGAAACATCAAAGGCTAAAACGGCCGACAAGGTTTATGTTACGCTAGATTCTGATTTAGAATTAAACAGTGTAAAATTAACGTTTACTTCAGCAAGCAACAAAACTTTTCATGTTTACGTTCAATCTTTAACTAACAAGCCTTATTTTGAAATTCCAACTACTGTAGAAAGTGATACATATTCTTTGGTCAGTGCCACCTTGATTTCCCAAGATGAAACAGTTATATACACTTTAAATGGAGATGAGGGAGGTATTCAATTTGCTTTCCATTCATCTTTACAAATCACAAATGAAAATGAAGATAACTTTATTTATAATAATGAAGATATTAATGCTAATATAATTGCCAAGTTATACAGTGCCGATGAAAATACCAATATTACGATTAATGCAGACGCAAAAGCACTTATAAATAGTGAATTATTTGATGTGATAAAGGGTAAAGAAAAAACTTTAACAATTAATTATCATAATAATCAAATTGTTTTTAAGGGAAAAAATATTAATTCATCAAAAACCATTGATGTCGCTATGCTAGTTAAAAATGTGACGAGTAATGAAGATATAAATAAACTTGTCGCTAAAGGAATCGTTGTAAGTTTTCCTGACAATGGCAATTTGCCTGGAGATGCTTTGATAAGAATTAAAGCAACTAAAAATATTCAAAGAGTGCTTGAAGATACCATTCATATCTATTATTTCAATGAAGCTGATAATAATTTCTTTGAAATACAAACTGACGTCAAAAAAACAGAAGATGATTATTACGAATTTACCATTAATCATAATTCAAATTATCTGCTCGTTAACGAAAAGTTAGATAAACAACTTATTGCGGAATCTTCCTCATCAAATATTGTATCTTTCCAAAAAAGTAATAAAATTAATTTATTACTCATTGCAATAGGTATATTTGTTATCATTATTGTAACAGTTGTCATTATAATTTTAAAAAAGAAAAAAGCCAAAGAAATAGAAAATAAAAAAGCTGAGTGAAAATGAATAATTTCTACTTAGCTTTTTTTTTACTTCAAAATTAAAAAAAGCTCCAGAAGTTATTTTCTGGAGCCAGATGTGATAAAATTTAAAATATATCACATGAGTTATTTTAACATAAAAACTATTGTTTTAATATTATCCTCACATAAAGTAAGTGAGGAAATAGTCTAAAATGATTGCTTAAATAAGACTGAAATAAAATGATTAGGTCAACAAACTGATTGTGTATTTCCACTTAGCTTCTTTTTGCCATATCTTTTTTTAATTTTGTTATCATTTCTTCTGTTAAATTTGTTATTGCAATAATTTCATGAATAGACATTTTTTTTTTAAATTTTTTAGAAATTTTCAGACGCTCTTCATTTTTGCCTTTGTTATAGCCAATGCTTTTACCTTTACTATATTCCTTCTCGTAACAAGCATTTAAAAACATTTCGTCTCGGTATCATTAAGAAGACTGTTTTTTTCTCCGATTAATTTATCACCTTATAAACTTTGTCTAATCTTTCTTTACCATCACAGATAAAGATGTATAACACTTTCTCAAGCAAATTTTCGCTGTTCATAAAAGTATTATAATCGATTTGTCATAATTCTCTAGATTGATATCGATGATTTCTACTCGATGACTTTTTTGAGGATGACAGCTTGAATCTTTTAAAGAGAAAGTTGTTTCAAAAGATTTTTAAATAATTTTGTCTTTAAAAGTTAAGGTTTTGAATATTAATGTATCTATAAAAGCTTCCGTTATTATTTTGTTTTGTATGGCCTCATAAATTTCTTTAAATGCCGCCTTGTAATCAGAAACGATTAGTAAATTGTTACCTGCCTTAACTGCGTCTATATAAGGAGTAGATGTATTTATTTGAGAGGCTTTCATGGATAAATTATCCGTTAAAATAATGCCTTCAAAGTGTAGTTGATTTCTTAAAATATTATGCCAAATTTTTGACAATGAAGTAGGTACATTATCGACATTCGAAACAATATTATGAGATAACATAATGAATTTGGCACCGTTGTCGATTCCTGATATAAAAGGCTTGAAATCTTTTTCTTCAAAAGTTTTTAAACTTCGATTATCTATAGCGTTGCCCGTGTGAGTATCAAGATTATCGCCATAACCAGGAAAGTGTTTTAAAACATAAAATACTTTATCATTTTGCGTTTTTAAAATTGTTTTTATATATTGAGATGTTTCTTCAGCGTTACTTCCAAAAGTTCTTGCAAAAATAAAGGAGTTTTCATCATTACTCATGTCAGCCACAGGAGCTAAATTCAAATTTATTCCTAATTCTTGCAATAGGTCTCTTTTTCGAATTGCATCTTTTTCAATCAAATCAAAGCCGCCTTTTTGATATAACTCTTTGGGGGACAAAAATTTTTCTTTGGTAATATTATCATTCCCGTTTAAGCGAGACACAGTTCCTCCTTCTTCATCAATAGCAATAAAAAGAGGAAAATTGCTTTCTTTTTGATAGCTTTTTATTTCCGTTTGAACTTCTTTTTTCGTTTTATTTTTAATATCTCTTTGATAGAGAATATAGCCTCCAAGGTGATATGTTTTCAAATCATCTATTTTGTGTGTCAAAGGAACTCTTGCTAATAAAAGCTGGCCAACTTTTTCTTCTAAACTCATCGTCGCAAGTTTCTTGGTAATATTTGTTTCTTGACGTTTTATTTTGCTTATTTTTTTTATAGTAATATTTTGTATAGGTGAAGTATCTTCTAATTTTCCTGTGTAAAAAACTTTAACCTCATCGTTTAGCTTACATTCTTGATTATCATAGTTAAAGCTATAAAAAGCCTCATTGTACGTTGCTATTTCCATGATATTATTATCATAATAGGTAATTTTTCCGGTAAGGGTTTTACACTTATATATGTCGTAAAAGTACCAAATGACAAAACCTATAATTCCTAATGAAATAAAGTAGGTTAAAACATTAATTAATTTTTTCACAAACAGCCACCACATAATCTTTTAAGTCTTTAATAAAATAAGCATGGACACTTTTATCACTACATGAAACGCCACGTTGGGTTATATAAAATTCCACACTTTTTGCATCATTAAGATTATTTCCTTTCATTTTAAAATAAGCCTCTTTTAAACAAAAAATTTCAAAAATTCTTCTTTCTATATTTTTTTTAGAAGAAAAAAGATAATTTTTTTCAGTCTCGGTCGCGAACTGGTGCCATACATTCTCATGCGTTTTTCTTACTTTTTCAATATCAACACCAATTTCATGATAGGATGTGACAACTATCACATAAAGAAAAGAGTGACTAATACTAAAAAAGATAGGATTATTTTTTATATAAGGTTTACCCTGTTCATTATTTATAAAATCTAAACTTTTGTAAGATAGACCATTTTTTTCTAAAAGTTTTCTTAGCAAAATTTCTCCTATTATAGCATGCTTTAAACGACGTTTATTAACCATCTTTTTTATCCTTAGTTGCTTTAAAGGATAAATTTCTTTAAAAAAATCGATTAAAACGGGTGTCTTGAATTCGTCTAGTTTTCTTAATTCGTACATTTATCATCACCTAATACTATAATAATATAGAATTTTTAAATAATATACAACCAATAATACTTTATGTTATAATTAAAACTGTTATAAGATATTTAGGAGTAAGATGTTATGAGAAGAAAACTTTTTTGTGATATAAATCCAACATGTTATAAGATATCGGTGGAAAAAGAAATCATGCTTCGTAAATTAAAGGATGCTTTGAGTAAAGATAAAATTGCAACAGAAAAGAAGCAGGAAGAATTACCTAATATTGTAAAGAGCCATAGTTCTATTTTAATTCGAAAACTTTATGGTGTCGATTTAAAGTTACAAGAAAATAAAGTGACCAATATTATGTTGGCCTGTAATAAAATTAATGGTATCGTTATTCACCCTAATGAAGTTTTTTCCTATTGGAAGACCATTGGACGTGCAACCAAAAAAGAGGGATATAAAGAGGGCTTAGTCATTAGCCGAACCGGAATGGGGAAAGGTTATGGGGGAGGCCTTTGTCAAATGGCTAATATGATTCATTGGCTTGTTTTAAATAGCCCTTTAAAGGTCGTGGAACTTCATCATCACTCAGATGCTTTATTTCCCGATGAAAGAAGAAAAGTACCATTTGGAACAGGCACCTCTGTTTTTTATAATAATATTGATTATCGTTTTAAAAATAACACGGATCAAGATATTCAAATTTTGGTATGGGTGGAAAATGGCGAATTATGTGGTGAATTAAGAAGTGAAAGACCTTTTCCTTGTCGGTATAAAATTGTTGAAGAAAACCATCATTTTAAAAAAGAAGGCCAAGAATATTATCGTATCTCCCAAGTTTATCGTATTGTTATCGATAGGTTAACGAATAAAGAGCTGTATAAAGAACTTATTTTGGATAATCATTCAGAGGTTATGTATGATTATAGCTTAATACCTAAAGATCAAATAAGGAATGATGATTGTGTTACTCAGTAAAATTTCAGATAGTGTTCGAAAAAATAAAAAGAGAGTGGCTTATAAAGTTGGAAATGAAAGCATCACTTATGAAAAACTATGGAAGGAAGCTACTCATTTTGCCAAGATATTAAAAAAGCAAGGCAATGCTCCGGTTATTATCTACGGTCATAAGGAAATCAATGTTGTAAAATCTATTTTAGCCTGTTTAATAGCGCGAAGAACTTATGTGCCTGTTGGTATTTGTACCCCACAAGAAAGACTTATAAAAATAATAAATCTTACCCAAGCAACGCTTGTGTTAACGAATGAAAAAATTAACCTTCAACATGTCATGTGTTGTTCTTTAGATGATTTAGTGGTTTTTTCTAATCAAAAATATTCTTGTCAAAGTGATATTGCCTATATTATCTTTACTTCAGGAAGTACCGGTGAACCTAAAGGAGTACCCATTTCGATTAAAAACCTAGAAAATTTTGTATCTTTTATAAACACATTAGAACCCTTAAAGGATTATAAAAATGTTAATGTTTTTAATCAAGCTAGTTTTAGTTTTGATTTAAGTGTAGCTGATTTTTATTATAGTTTGTGTAATGGGCATACCTTATATGCTTTTAAAGAGGACATTCAAGAAAATTATGCTCTCGTTTTTGATATTTTAAAAGAAATCGATGTGGCTGTCATGACACCTACTTTCATGAAACTCCTTTTATTAAATAAAGATTTTAACTTCGTATCTTTTCCTAAATTTAAATGTGTTTATTTTTGTGGGGAATTACTTGATAAAAATCTAGTAGCTAAATTATTTCAAGCCTTTCCTAAGTTAAATATTATCAATGCCTATGGTCCTACGGAAGCTACCTCGGCCATTTCAGCTATTAATATCACTAAGACTATGCTTGCCACGGAAGAAATTTTACCTGTTGGCCGGCAAAATCATTTTGCAACTATTGTAGATATTCAAGATGATGAAATTATTTTAAAAGGGACCAGTGTTTTTAAAGGTTATTTAGGCCATGTAAAAGGTGGTTATTATAGAGAAAATAATTTAGACTGTTACAAAACAGGTGATATGGGCTATTTTAAAAATGGCTACCTGTATTGTAAGGGGAGAAAAGATAGACAAATAAAATATAAGGGATATCGTATTGAACTTGATGATATTGAATACAATCTTTCTATTATAACTGGTGTTAAAGAATGTGCGGTTATTGCCAAATATACCCCCAAACAAACTGTGAAACTTATTAAAGCTTTTGTTGTCGGTGATAATATCACGGAGGACTATTTAGAAAAAGAGCTTTCCCAAAAAATTCCAGGTTACATGATGCCTAAAACAATTCAGATTATAGAAAAAATGCCTATTAATAATAATGGAAAAATAGATAGAAAGGCTTTACTTGATTTATGAATAATAAAAAGTTAAACATCGCAGATATTTTATATGAAGTTTGTGAAGATAAAAAAGTCTACGAAAAAGATATTAATTTAATTGAAAGTGGATTATTGGATTCTTATGCTTTTATTGAACTTTTTACAACTCTTGAAGATTATGGCATTTATTTGCAACCAACAAGAATAGATAGAAGCAAATTAAAAACGGTAAAAGGGATTGAAGAACTGGTAGAAGATTATTTAAAGGCAAAATAAAAGGACTTATGTCCCTTTTTTCGTGGTTAAATTGGTTTTGACTTGGGCTAATTTTTTAAGACGACTGTAAGCAAAAAGATAGCAAACCGCGACATAAATAATAAAGAATAAAAAAGTAAATGGATTCTTACTTACCAAAAGCATATCATAGATAAAATGAAAATATAAGGGAACTAAAAGACTTAAAAGTTTATATCGTTTTCTATTTTCCTTTTTAGCTAGTCCTAGATAATAACCCATAAAAATACCAAAGACGGCATGATTGGGTACGGAAAGTATTCCTCTTAAAAAAATAGGGAGGATACCCAAAGCTTTAAAATTTAAAGCATAAATTATATTTTCTAATGTGGCAAATCCAAGAGATGTTGTGACACAGTAAACAATTGGGTCATAAACATGTTTAAAATTTTTATTACGCCAAGTAATAAAATAAGTTACAAGCCATTTTAAGGCTTCTTCAATAAAACCAATGGTTACTAAAATTTTAAAGATAATTTGCCAAAGTTTTAAGTCATGATAAGATAAGATTAGAAAAGGAAAATAAGTTTGAAAAACTTTGGCTATAAAAATAGACAAAAGACAACAAGCCATACCCATTAAAAATAAAATAATAAGTAAAGGTAGGGGTTCTTTTTCAATCTTATCTTTTTGATAAATATAAATCAATAAAAATAAGCTTGGAATCATACATAATAAAATTTTAATCATTAGTTTCACATACCTTCTAAAAAATTATAACATGTATACCGTTACATGTAAATTAGGCAACAGACCCGCTGATTTTCATCAGAAATTATCACATAATGATGAAAATATGATAATTACGAATAAAATTGCTAAAAATATAAAATTCGGTTGTGAAGTAAAAGCGGGAAAGTTTATCAAATTTATAAATGGATTTTATGAAACAAATGCCCTAAAAGAAATCATTCAGGGAATTGTTTTATCAGGTTTATCGAAAAGTGATTTTTTCTCAAATGCTGCTTTTTACAGAGAAACAGCTCTTAGAATTTTTTTAATTTAGACAGATTTTCCAAAGATTTGGATTTTGCTCTTCTTTTGCCGAATAAAGAGTTTGATTTAAGCGAATACTTTTCTTATATTGCTCGTGAGTTGGAAGCATATGGATTAGATTTAGAAATTAAGTCAAAATAAAATAGTATCGATTCAAATATGACATCTTCTTAAAATTGTTTAACAAATTCAATATCGTAAAACAAACTAAATAAAGGGGCTGTCGAGAAATTAAGTAGTTAATTTTCTCGGTAGTCCCTTTTCGTTAGTTTACTCATTTTTTAAAATTGAAATTTCTTCCTCACTTAACCCTGTGGCCATCCCTATTTTTTCAATAGGGACTTCGAGTTTTAGGAGCTCTTGGGCAATTTGTAGGCGTTCTTCTTGTTTTCCTTCATTCCTTCCTTCATTTTTACCTTTGTTATAGCCTTTATCATAACAAGCATTTAAAAACATTTTGTCTCGGTCATAATAAAGCATTTCATCAAATTCTTTTAATAAATCTTCATTTTCTTTTATTAACTTTTTCATCAATTTATCACCCTCATAAATAGCATTTAACTTTTTAGTATCATCACATACGAAAAGGTATAATGCTTTTTCTAATGTCATATCTTCGCTCTTTATAAGAGTATTATAATCGATTTGTCGTAAGTTTTCTAGATTGATATCGATGATTTCGATAAAATCACTTCTTTCTATATGATATTTCTTTTCATATAGTTTACTGTGATAAATAAAGTCTCCTTGGCCTAAAGCATCATAACTGTTTAAGTTAATCTGATAAACTTTTTTTAGGGTTTCATACTCTTTAGCCGTTTTTACTTGTCTTAAAAGTAAGTAACCATTTTTTATATCACTGGTTTCATTATTATAATAATTAATTTCTAGATTAACATAGAATTCATCATTTTCTAAGACAATATTCGCCTCGGAATTAACGATATTTTTATTAATACCAATACTTGGATGAATAAGTTTGATATCTTTATCAATCATATCCACAGGAATACCGATGGCTAGACTGATGATCTTCCGAAGATACTCTAAGCCTACTTTCTTCTCGGTAAATAATTTTTTGGCTACTTTATCTTTAAGTAAGGGAAATTTTATTTTTCTTTCGTATACATTATCTATCTTCTTTCTTTAAAAATATTCCTTTGTACAAAAGTAGGTCTTATTTTATTCAAAAATAAAGTTCTTGCAAGCCATTCGACAAAACATGTCAAAAAAAGAACCTGCAAAAGATTTTTTTGTTTCTTTCATTTTCTTTTTAAAGTCAAAATTTCTTTCTTATACCTTCTAAAATAATATATATATTAAGTAATAAAATCATTTATTAAGTAATAAAAATCATTGATTTTCACCAGAAATTATCATATAATGATAAAAAGTGGTGAAAATATGATAGTTACAAATAGAATTGCTAAAAATAATTTACATAATTATTTAAATAAAAATACAAAATTGGGTCGTGAGGTAAAAGAAGGGAAGCTTATCAAAATTATAAATGGACTTTATGAAACAAATGCTAATACACCTGGATATTTACTTGCTGGAAGCATTTATGGCCCTTCTTATATTTCGTTTGATTATGCGTTGGCTTATTATGGATTGATACCTGAAAGAGTAGACGTTGTTACCTCAGCAACCTTCAATAAGAAAAAGAAGAAGAAATATATGACATCTTTTGGAACATTTACTTATCAAGATGTGCCTAAGAATGTCTATGCCGAAGAAATTATATTAAAAAAAGAAAATCAATACATCTATCAAATTGCTTCTCCAGAAAAGGCTTTATGTGACAAATTATATACATTAAGGCCTTTAAAAAATATGGAAAATTTGGAAATTATGCTATTTGATGATTTAAGAATAGATGAAGACAATTTTAATACTTTAAGTGTAGATGTTATTAATAAATTAAGTGATTTATACCATTCAACAAATGTAAAATTGTTGGCTAATTATATGAGGAGGGCAAATAATGAATAATATAATTGAACAAATGCTTAGTAAATATGAAATAAAAAATACTACAGATGAAATAAACTCATTAAAAGAAATTATTCAAGAAATTGTTATATCTGGTTTAGCACGAAGTGACTTTTTTTCTAAGGCAGCTTTTTATGGTGGAACAGCTCTTAGAATCTTTTATAATTTAGACAGATTTTCAGAAGATTTAGATTTTGCTCTTCTTTTACCGAATAAAGAATTTGCTTTAAGCAAATATTTTCCTTATATTGCTCGTGAGTTAGAAGCATATGGTTTAAATTTAGAAATTAAATCGAAACAAAAAAGTATTGATTCAAATATTACTTCAGCATTTTTAAAGGGAGATACTCTAGAACATATTTTGAAGTTTTTTCCGACAAATGAAGAGCATTCGTATAATCATCTTCTGAAAAATATAAAAATAAAATTTGAAATTGATATTAATCCTCCAGCTGGGGCGACATATGAAGAAAAATATAAACTTTTGCCAAGTCCTCACCAAATTAAATTATATGATCAATCTTCTTTGTTTGCTGGTAAAATTCATGCCATTTTATGCCGTAATTGGGGTAAAAGAACAAAGGGAAGAGATTTATATGATTATATCTTTTTTCTTGCTAATAATATTAGTGTTAATTTAAATTTAATAAGAAATAAACTATTAGATTCAGAATATATTAAAGAAGAAGAAAATTTTGATATTGATATTTTAAAACAACTTTTAATAGAAAAATTTACTCAAATTAATTATACAGAGGCTAAAGAAGATGTTTTACCGTTTATCAAAAATAATAATAGTTTAACTCTTTGGAACAGTGATTTCTTTATAAGTATTACCAATGATTTAAAAGGGGTTTCTTAAAACTCTTTTTTCTTGTTATAAAAACAAATGTATGCTATATTAATTTTGCAAATAATTTTATAGATTTGTGGTAGAATAATTAACAAAAAAGGAAGTGTTTATATTTATGAATGACAAAATCATTGTTAAAGGAGCAAGAGAAAATAATTTAAAAAATGTGGATATTGAACTTCCCAAGAATAAACTGATTGTTATGACCGGAGTATCGGGAAGTGGTAAAAGTAGTTTAGCTTTCGATACTATTTTTGCCGAAGGTCAAAGAAGATATGTCGAAAGTTTATCTGCTTATGCTCGGCAATTTATTGGCGGAGTTGAAAAACCAGATGTGGATTCCATCGAAGGCTTATCTCCAAGTATTTCGATTGACCAAAAAACAACCAATAAAAATCCTCGTAGTACCGTTGGAACGATTACCGAAATATATGATTTCTTACGACTTTTATTTGCCCGTATTGGTACACCTTACTGTCCTAATCATCATATTCCTATTAAAAGTCAAAGTATTGATGAAATGACCGATAAGATTATGGATTTAGAAGAGGGAACAAAGTTAGAAATTTTAGCACCTGTTATTCATGGGGAAAAAGGAACGCAAAAAGATCTATTAGAAAATTTAAAAGAACAAGGTTATACCAGAGTAAAAATAGATGGTGAAAATTATTCTTTAGAAGATACCATTAACTTAGAGAAAAATAAAAAGCATAATATAGATGTGGTTGTTGACCGAGTTGTTGTAAGAGGGGAAGAACGAAGCCGTATTTTTGAATCTATTGAAAACAGTACCCATTTAGCTGAAGGAAAAGTGGTTTTTCATATTATCGGTGGTGAAGATATTTTAATGAGTGAAAACTATGCTTGCCCAGAGTGTAATTTTTCTATTCCAGAACTGGAACCACGTTTGTTTTCTTTCAATAGTCCTTATGGAGCTTGTCCCGAATGTAAAGGGCTTGGAACTAAATTAAAGATTAGTGAAGACTTAATTATTCCTAATAAAGATAAATCTTTAAATGAGGGAGCGATTGTCGCTTATAACATTGATAACAATATTCATAATACAACCATTGAAGCCATTTGCAAAAAATACGATATTGATATGAATGCTCCTATTAAAGATATTCCAAGAGATAAATTAAATATTATTTTACATGGAACAACGGAACCTATTGAAATTAAATATGTTTCTAAAACAGGAAATGTTCGTTATACCAATGATTATTATGAAGGTGTTATTCCCAACCTTGAAAGACGTTATATGGAAACTTCTAGTGCGTGGATTCGTGATTGGCTAGAAGGCTTTATGGTTGAAACCGATTGTTCTTTATGTCACGGGACAAGGCTTCAAAAAAGTGTTTTATCTATTTATATTAATAAGAAAAATATTTATGATATGACTATCATGAGTATTAAAGAATTAAGAGATTTTTTAAGAGATTTAAAACTAACCAAAGAACAAGAAAATATTAGTCATTTACTTTTAACAGAAATTGACAATCGTTTGACATTTTTAGTTAATGTTGGTTTGGAGTATTTAAGTTTACATCGTAATGCAGGTACTCTTTCAGGTGGAGAATCACAACGTATTCGCTTGGCCACTCAAATAGGTAGTAAACTATCCGGTGTTTTATATGTTTTAGATGAACCAAGTATTGGTTTACATCAAAAAGATAATGAAAAACTCATTCGTTCTTTACAAGAAATGCGTGATTTAGGCAATACTTTAATTGTGGTAGAACATGACGAAGATACCATGAGGTCTGCTGATTACTTAGTAGATATTGGGCCTGGTGCGGGTGAAAATGGTGGAACGGTTGTTGCCGCAGGGACTCCTGAAGAAGTTATGAAAAATAAAAATTCTTTAACGGGTCGTTATTTAGCCGGCATAGAAAAAATAGAAGTTCCTAAAACAAGAAGAAAAGGAAATGGCAAATATTTAGAAGTAGTAAAAGCATCCCAAAACAACTTAAAGAAAATAAACGTTAAATTCCCTTTAGGAAAATTTATATGTGTCACAGGTGTATCAGGAAGTGGTAAAAGTACCCTTGTTAATGAAATTCTTTGTAAGACAATTGCTAATAAATTATATCGTTCTAAAGAAATACCTGGAGCTTGTAAAGAAGTCAAAGGAATTGAAAATTTAGATAAACTCGTTGTCATTACGCAAGATGCGATTGGTAGAACGCCAAGAAGTAATCCAGCTACTTATGTCGGTGTTTTTGATGATATTAGAGATTTATTTGCTAACACCAAAGAAAGTAAAATGCATGGCTATGATAAAGGAAGATTTTCTTTCAATGTTAAAGGTGGTCGTTGTGAAGCCTGCTGGGGGGATGGTGTCAAAAAAATAGAAATGCATTTTTTACCCGATGTTTATGTTCCCTGTGATGTTTGTCATGGTAAACGTTATAATAAAGAAACTCTGGAAATAAAATTCAAGGGTAAAACCATTAGTGATGTCTTAGATATGCGTGTTAGTGAAGCCGTTAAGTTTTTTGAAAATGTTCCAAAAATTAAAAGAAAATTAGATGTTTTAATGGATGTAGGTCTTTCTTATATCACATTAGGTCAAAGTGCCCCAACTTTGTCAGGTGGCGAAGCAGGGCGTGTCAAACTGGCTAAAGAACTACAAAAGAAGGCAACCGGTAAAAGTTTATTTGTCTTAGATGAACCAACGACAGGACTTCACTCTGAAGATATTAAAAAACTTTTAGCTATTTTAAATCGCATTGTCGATAACGGTGATACCGTTTTAGTTATTGAACATAATATGGATGTTATTAAAGTCGCTGATTACATTATTGATTTAGGACCTGATGGTGGTGTAGGTGGTGGAACCGTTGTAGCAACTGGAACACCAGAAGAAGTAAGTAAAGTTTCTTCTTCTTACACCGGTGAATGGTTAAAAAAATATTTAAAATAAAAAGTGTCTTAAAATAGATGCTTTTTCTAATGAATAAAATGAAATTTTATGCTAAAATAATTTTAGCTTAGAAAGAGTGATAATATGAATCCGGTAGCTTTACAAATAGGACCATTTAGTATTAAATGGTATTCCTTAATGATTTTACTAGGGGTTGTTGTAGGAATAGGTTTACTGTTAAAAGAAGGAAAAAAACATAATTATCCCAAAGATTTTCTTTTTAACCTTTGTTTTTGGGCTATTATCTTTGGCTTTATTGGAGCTAGAATCTATTATGTTTTATTTAACTTTGAAATTTATAAAAATGATCCAGTTAGTATCTTTAAAATATGGGAAGGTGGCCTTGCTATTCATGGAGGCTTAATAGCTGGTTTTATGACCATGTATCTTTACTGTAAAAAATATAACGTCAGACTGTTAAAGATAACGGATATGGCTGTTCCTGGTATTTTACTTGCCCAAGGTATTGGCAGATGGGGAAACTTCTTTAACATGGAAGCCCATGGAGGAGCTGTTTTAAGAAGTACTTTAGAAAATCTTCATATCCCAGAATTTATTATTAATGGGATGAATATTAATGGCATTTATTACCATCCCACTTTCTTTTATGAATCTTTATGGTGCTTATTAGGCTTTATTATCTTATCCCTTTTAAAACACTATAAATATTTAAAAGTAGGGAGCTTAACATTCAGCTACTTATGTTTTTACAGTGTTGGTCGTTTTGTTATTGAAGCCTTAAGAACCGATTCTTTAATGCTTGGCGGCTTTAAAGTGGCCCAAGTTTTATCCATTATTTTATTTATTATTGGCATAATAGGACTTATGTTAGAGACGAGAAAAGGTAAATTTGAAGACCTTTATTCCGAACCTAATCATGAAGAAATCCGTTACTAAAGAGCCTTGACAAAAGGCTCTTTTTACATGATAATTATAAGTAAGAATAGGAGTCTAAAATTATGAAAAAAACTTATTTTGTTATAGCAAGTGCCATATTAATTTTATTTTGTTTAATGTATTCGGCATCATATGCTTATTTTTCCGTTAAAGTAAATAATGAATTCGATGGAACAAATAAAGGTAATACAAACATCAGTTCTGACACTGTTAAAGATATTATTATTTCTGATGGCACTAAAGTAACCAGCCAAAATATGCTTCCTGGAGATACAGTTACTTCAAACTTTACTGTTCAAAATCAAAATGCTGGTTCCATCTGTTTTGGCCTTGTTTGGACTGATGTTTTAAATGAATTTAACAGAAAACAAGATTTAGTCTTTACTTTAAAAGAAGAAAACGGCGACACATTATTAGAAGATATTGAATTTCCAAGTACTAATAATCAAACCATTATAGAAGGATTATCCATTCCAGCTAAAACAACTAAAAAATACATATTAACCGTAACATATAAAAACGTAAATGAAGATCAAACAACAGATATGAATAAAAAGTTTCACGCGACAATAACAGGAAAAGTAACCGAATGTAAAAAACAAACATCCGGTATAGATACTATTACCAACCTTGTAAAAGATGCTAATATATCTTCAACAGATGTTTATACTGTTCCAAATAAAACAAGTGATACATGTACTTATACTTTAGCCTATGATGGAACAAGTGATAACAATTTGAGATATGTTGGGGCAAATCCATGTAATTTTGTGACATTTAATGGTGAAAAAGCCGGATGGAGAATTATTGGTATCTTAAATACCCCAGAAGGGCAAAGAATGAAATTAATTCGAACTGATTCTATTGGAAGTTACAGTTGGGATAATAAGGCTAGGGGAACAGGAAGTTCAACACATAGTAATGGAAGTAACGATTGGACAGACAGTACTTTAAAAGAAGTTTTAAATAATGGAGCCTATTATAATAAAACATCAGGAACATGCCCATCTGGCCAAAATGGTGCAACAACCTCTTGTGATTTTACAAGTAATGGCTTAACAGAGGCAGCCAAAAATCAAATAGATACGATAACATGGAAATTAGGCGGAACTGCAAATTATACCAGTTCATCAGATGGATTGGCAAGTCATTGGTATACTTATGAAAGAGGAACAACCGTATACACGGGAAGACCAACAGAATGGCAAGGAAAAGTTGGTTTAATGTATCCAAGTGATTATGGCTATGCGACAAGCGGAGGTACTAGTATGAATAGAGCCAGTTGTTTAGCAAAAGAGTTATACAACTGGAATGGTGCAAGCGATTGTAAAAATAATGATTGGATTTATAATTCAAGTATTTATCAATGGACACTTGCCCCGCGTTCGTCTGTTTCTTACTCCGTGTTCAATGTCTACACCACTGGCAATGACTTCTCCCACATTGCGTACTACCAGTTTGCGGTTCGGCCTTCGGTATATCTGATATCGAAAACGTCAATTTTAGGCGGTGAAGGCACACTCGAAAATCCATACGAGATTGGGTAGCGAGAAAGAGGAAGGCTCGTCGCTTCCGGTTTACGACCAGCCGAGCCCTATGAAACAAAAGCGCAATTAGGAAGACTTCAGACGTAAGATAAGGCTTCAGTTCATGTCCAAACTTCTCAAACAAAGAGAAGTTTGGACAAAGTCTTGGTGATAGTAAACGAGTCGTATTAATAGATATAAGTTTATTAAGAGAATGTACCCAGAGTATTTGATTGTGTTTGAAACGAACTTGAGGGTATAAATACGAGGGTATTGATAAAGATATTATGATGAACTTCTGTTCTAGTAAATATTAATTAAGTTGGTTACAAAAGAAGTATATTAACTATATTATTATAGATAATTTAGATATTGTATCTAAATATGATGATGTTAAAAATAAGAAAAAACGGTTTGTTTTATGATGTTTTTAATGAAGATGCTTCTATTCTGCATTATTTGTTTTCTTATAAAATAATTGATGACAAGGTAGCTTTTCCTTCTCATTTTTTAGATAAAGTATTAGAGATTATAAAAGAAAATAAAATTAATTATGTATTAATAAATAAGGAAGGTAAATAAAAAG